>NZ_LLXS01000007.1:0-178835 GCF_001431585.1 Stenotrophomonas pictorum JCM 9942
CGGCCGGGGAAGTGGGGGGTGGGGCTGCGCCCGGGCGGTGCAGAGCCCGTGGGCGTGTGGGAGGAACCGGCGGCCAACGACCCCGGCGGGCGCGGGCAGGGGGAGGCGGGGGGGGGGGGGGGGGGGGGTCCGCCGCGGGGGCAGGCCGAGATGCGCGGGCGGGCGTGGATCCCATTGCACCCCCCGCGGGGCGTCCGTCGGGCGCCACGGAGCGCCCGCCATATCCTGCCGGCCGCCGCCGTGCTGGCGGGTCCGCCCGGGACTGGGCAAGCCGGCTGAACCGGGCGATAGTTCGGGCTCTTCCACCTTGCCCGGCCCGCGTGAACCCGCACGACCTTCCCCCTGCCCGCCCCCCACGCGATGCGGCCACCGGCTTCATCGATGTCACCGCCAAGCTGTCGCTGCTGATGGCGGCGCTGTCCATTGTCTGGAGCCTGCTGCAGCTGCTGGCCGTCGGCCTGCTGCAACACCTGGACGTGGCCGGCTGGCTGCAGCAGCAGGCCCTCCCGATTCCGGCAGCGGTGCAGTGGGCCGCGCAGCACCTGCTGGGCCTGTCACTGTTGCTGCTGCTGGCATCGCTGGCGTTTCTGGGGGTGTCCTGGGGTCTGCTCAAACGCCGCGAGTGGGGCCGCATCGGGTTCATCGTGTTTGCGCTGCTGGTGGCAGTGGCCAATTTCGCCTTCCTGCCGCTGGTCCAGGACATGTTCAACAGCATGTACCTGATCATGCCGGCCGAGCTGCTCGATTCACCGCAAGGCCAGGAGCTGCGTGCACAACTGCGCCTGAGCCAGTGGACCACCCTGCTGACCGCTGCCGTCACCGCCGTGGCCATCGCCGTGCTGCATGGCTGGCTGGTGATCAAGCTGCAGCGTGGGGACGTCCGCAGGCAGTTCCACTGAGCGCGGCAGCGGCACGATACCGGCAACCCCCGCAGCACGCCGCCGCTCCGTACCCGCCCGGCACGGCGGCAGCGCAGGCCTGCGCTAAAGTACGCACATGAATGAATTCGACCGCGTACGCGACTACCTGACCGGCCTGCAGGACCGCATCTGCAGCACCATTGAACAGGCCGATGGCCAGGCGCGCTTCATTGAAGACCGCTGGCAGCGCGCCGAAGGCGGCGGTCGCCCCCAGCTTCCTGCCTCCAGCGACACTGGCCCATCCCTGGGCGGCGGTGGCCGCACCCGCATCCTGCGCGAAGGTGCGGTGTTCGAGCAGGCCGGTATCGGTTTTTCCGATGTCGCCGGCACCCGCCTGCCGCCGTCGGCCTCGGCCAACCGCCCGGAACTGGCCGGCGCCTCCTGGCGCGCGTGCGGCGTGTCGCTGGTGTTCCATCCGCGCAACCCGTACCTGCCCACCACCCACGCCAATGTGCGCTATTTCCACGCCGAGCGTGATGGGCAGAAGGTCGCCGCATGGTTCGGCGGCGGCTTCGACCTGACCCCGTTCTACCCGTTCGACGAAGACGTGCACCACTGGCACACGGTCGCGCGCGACCTGTGCAAACCCTACGGCGCGGAGCGCTACGAGCAGCACAAGCGCTGGTGCGACGACTACTTCTTCCTCAAGCACCGCAATGAGACACGCGGCATCGGCGGCCTGTTCTTCGACGACCTGCATGACGATTTCGACACCGACTTCGCCTATCTGCGCGCGGTCGGCGACGGTTTCCTCGATGCCTATCTGCCGATCGTGGAGCGGCGCAAGCACACGCCTTATGGCGAGCGCGAACGCGAGTTCCAGCTGTACCGGCGCGGCCGCTATGTCGAGTTCAACCTGGTCTACGACCGCGGCACGCTGTTCGGCCTGCAGAGCGGCGGCCGCAGTGAAAGCATCCTGATGAGCCTGCCGCCACGGGTACGCTGGGAGTACGGCTTCCAGCCGGAGCCCGGCAGCGATGAAGCGCGCCTGGCAGACTATCTGGTGCCACGCGACTGGCTGGGCGCCTGACCGTCAACGCGACTCCGGGCGCTGGATGATGGCGATACGGCCGTTGGTTTCCAGCAGCGCCACTTCGACATCCTCCAGCGCCGCGCAACCGGCCTCACGCATGGCATGCTCGAAATCGGCCTTGCTGACCAGCTCGCGCCTGAGCACGCCCCGCAGTACCCGGCCATGGCGGGCCAGCACCACCGGCTCGCCTTCGATCACCTTTTCCGCCCATGGACTGCGCGCGCTGATCCAGCCCACCACATAATTCAATGCGATCAGCGTGGCCGCCAGCAGCAGCCCGCCACCGAGCGAGGTGTCCTGGCCCAGCAACGCGTTCTGCACCGCATTGCCCAGCAGCACGATCAGCAGCATGTCGAACGGTGTGAACTGGCCCAGCGCGCGTTTTCCGGCCAGACGCACCATCACCAGCACCACGGCATAGACGATCACCGCGCGCAGCACGAATTCCCACCACGGCATCGCCAGTGCGAACAACTCGGACATCTCCCCGACTCCCACGACACGTTGGCCGTCGATGCTCGCGTAGCGGCAATCAACGGCATGCGAGGGCGTGATGCCCCAAATAAAAAGCCCCGCCGACCAGGGGGGGGTCGACGGGGCCGGGGAGCGGGCATTTGGGGAGTAATCCCCGCTCCGAGATCTGCTCCAGGGGATGGGAGAGATCCGCGACAGACATTGCGTCTGCCGGGGACTATATGAGCATTCCCAACATTGATGGTTCGTGAAGAATTGCGCTGAAAACCGTGGTGATTAAGGGGTTATTCATCCGAAAACGCCTTGGCGAAAAGTGAATGCGTCGCACGATATGCAACGTTCCATTCGCATCACCAAATCACCCCACTCAGCGCCCAATCCGCAGGTCAGTGCGCCTCATCCCAGTTGTCGCCGATCCCGCAATCCACCACCAGCGGCACGCGCAGACTGGCCGCCGCACACATCCGTGCCACCACTTCGCTGCGCAGCGTGTCGATGAAATCGGCATCGGCCTCGAATACCAATTCATCGTGGACCTGCAGGATCATCAGCGCGCGCTCGCGATGATCGGCCAGCCACGCATCCACACTGACCATCGCCCGCTTGATGATGTCCGCCGCGGTGCCCTGCATCGGTGCATTGATCGCGGCGCGCTCGGCGCCGGCACGCAGGCCCTGGTTGCGGGCGTGGATATCGTTCAGGTACAGCCGGCGACCGAACAGCGTCTCCACATAACCCTGTTCACGTGCCTGCACGCGCATGCGCTCCATGAAGTCGCGGACCGCCGGATACCGGCTGAAATACAGCGACACATAATCCTGCGCCTGGCCGCGATCGATGCCCAGGTTCTTGGCCAGCCCAAACGCACTCATGCCGTACATCAGACCGAAGTTGATCGCCTTGGCGGCGCGGCGCTCGTTGGCGGTCACTTCGTCCAGCGCGCGACCGAACACTTCAGCCGCCGTCGCGCGGTGCACGTCGGCGCCCTGCTCGAACGCACGCACCAGACCCGGATCCTCGGAGAGGTGGGCCATGATCCGCAGCTCGATCTGCGAGTAGTCGCAGGCCATCAGCTTGCGTCCCGGCGGCGCGACAAAGGCCTTGCGGATACGACGGCCGTCATCGGTGCGCACCGGGATGTTCTGCAGGTTGGGATCGGACGAGGACAGGCGGCCGGTCGCCGCACCGGACTGGTGGTAGCTGGTGTGGACGCGGCCGGTCTGCGGATTGACCATTTCCGGCAGCTTGTCGGTGTAGGTGCTGCGCAGCTTGGCCAGCCCGCGGTATTCCAGGATCACCCGCGGCAGCTCGTGCTGCTCGGCGATCGCTTCGAGTGCTTCTTCGTTGGTGGACGGTTGGCCCTTGGGGGTTTTCACCAGCGCCGGCAGGCCCAACTCGTCGAACAGCACGGCCTGCAGCTGCTTGGGCGAATCCAGGTTGAAAGTATGGCCGGCCAGCTCGGTGGCCTTCTGCTGCGCGGCCAGCATGCGGGCGGACAGGTCACTGCTCTGCCGCTTCAGTTCGACCGCGTCGATGCGCACGCCATTGGCCTCGATCCGCGCCAGCACCGGCACCAGCGGCATCTCGATCTGGCGGTAGACCTTTTCCAGCGCCGGTTCAGCCGCCAGCTGTGGCGCCAGCACCCGGTGCAGGCGCAGGGTGATATCGGCATCTTCGGCGGCATAGCTGCCGGCCTCGTCGATACCGACCTGCGCGAAGGAGATCTGCTTGACCCCCTTGCCAGCCACCTCCTCGAACTTGGTGGTGGTGTAACCCAGGTAGCGCTGCGCCAGCGAATCCATGTCGTGGCGGGTGGCGGTGGAGTTGAGCACGAAACTTTCCAGCATCGTGTCGTCGGCATAACCCTGCACATCGACACCGTGACGGCGCAGCACGTGAATGTCGTACTTGCCGTGCTGGCCGAGCTTCTTCTTGCTGGCGTCTTCCAGCAGCGGCTTGAGCGCATCCAGCACCTGCTGCATCGGCAGCTGCGCCGGCGCCCCCGGATAGAGGTGGCCGACCGGAATATACGCGCCCTTGCCAACCTCCACCGCCAGGCTGATACCGACCAGGTTGGCGCGCATCGCGTCCAGCGCGTCGGTCTCGGTATCGAAGGCGAATTCGTCGGCGGCCTGCAGACGTTGGACCCAGGCCTGCAGCTGTTCCGTGGTGAACACCGTCTCGTACTCGCCCTTGGCCGCCATGGCCGGATCCAGGCCGCTCACCGGCGCGCTGTCGGCCGCCCTGGCATAGCCGGCGGCGGTGCCGCGCAGGCTGGGCTTGCTGTCGGCGGCCACTTCCGGCGCGGCAACGCCGCCCAGTTCGCGCAGCGCCTGGGTGAAGCCATAGCGCGCGTACAGCTCGCGCAGCGACTCCGCGTGCTGCTCGCGCAGCTTCAGGTCGCGCGGGCCCTGTTCCAGCGGCACATCGGTGCGGATGGTGACCAGCTCGCGGTTCAGCGCCAGCCGCGGCAGCGCGGCGCGCAGGTTTTCGCCGATCTTGCCCTTCATACCCGGGGCGGCGGCAATCACGCCCTCCAGGTCGTTGTACTCGGCCAGCCACTTGGCGGCGGTCTTGGGACCGCACTTCTCCACGCCAGGCACGTTGTCGACGGTGTCGCCCATGAGCGCCAGGTAGTCGACGATCTGCGTGGCACGCACGCCGAACTTGTCCATCACCGCGGCATCGGAATCGGTGCGGCTGCCGGTCATGGTGTTGACCAGCACCACGCCCGGTCGCACCAGCTGGGCGAAGTCCTTGTCGCCGGTGGAGATGGTCACTTCCAGCCCGTCGGCAGCAGCCTGCAGCGCCAGGGTGCCGATCACGTCATCGGCTTCCACACCTGGCACGCGCAGGATGTCGATGCCCAGCGCCTGCACGATGTCGCACATCGGCTGCACCTGCGCGCGCAGGTCGTCGGGCATCGGCGGCCGGTTGGCCTTGTAGTCGGCATACAGCTCGTCGCGGAAGGTCTTGCCCGGCGCATCGACCACGAAGGCGACGTATTCGGGCTTTTCCTTCAACGTGGCGCGCAGCATGTTGACCACGCCGAACAGGGCGCCGGTGGGCTCGCCAGCGGCGTTGGACAGGGGCGGCAGCGCATGGAACGCGCGATACAGGTAACTGGACCCGTCAATCAGGACTAATCTGCTCATGCGGCGATTCTACGCGGCACGCCCGCACCGGCGGCGCCATGGACAGCGCATAATCGAGACCACAACCTGGCGCTCGGAGCCCTTCATGAAAAACCTGATGCTGTTTTCCCTGCTGGCACTGGCCGGTTGCGCCAGCAGCGGCACGCGCGGCGATGCGCCCGTGGACGTGGCCGGCGCTGACGTCGTGTCGCGCACGCAGGACAACGGCGATCTCGTCGAGGAATACCGCATCCAGGGCCAGCTGCGCATGGTCAAGGTGACCCCGGCACGCGGCGCACCGTATTACATCTACGACCGCAACGGCGACGGTCGTATGGACAGCGACAAGGACGGCGCCTCGCCGGTGTACTGGAAGCTGTACAGCTGGTGATCGCCGGCAGCGCAACCGGGGGAGGTTGGAACGTGACTTGCTTTGAGTCATGTCCCATCCCCCGCCCCCAGCATCACCCATGAATTCGACTGAACGCCGCCAGCCGCCGACTCCCTCGCCGTCGCAGAACGGGCTCAACCACGCGCAGCAGCAGGCGGTGGAAACCCTGGAGCATTTCGGCTGGCAACTGCGCTTCGTACGCCGCCCGCTGTTCCGCGACGCGGTGCCGGTGCTGTTCGACCGCGACGATGCGCGCTACGTGGTGGTGCAGGCCGATGGCAGCCTGGACGAATCGCAGACCCTGGCACTGCGCGCGCCACGCGAAAACAACATCCTGAACTGGCGCCGCGCGTAACCGGCGCGACCTGCCGCCGCGCATGCGGGTGCAGGCGCCCTACGGCAGATCCCGCTGCACTGTGACCAGAAGCGACGCTGGGCGTCGCCAGCAGTGCGATCGCAGGTACACGCCGGATTCGTCCAGTCGTGCCGGCGCAGGGCCGGCACGACGTGAATGTCAGCGGATCACCAGCACCGGCACCGTGCTGCGGGCCAGCACTTCGGCGGTCTGGCTGCCCAGCAGCACGCGCGAGATGCCGCGATGGCCGTGCGAGGTCATCACCAGCAGATCGCTGCCACAGGCCTGGGCAGTGTCGATGATGCCGTCGGCCGCATAGCGGTCCAGTACGTGATGGGTCTTCACATCGGCGACACCGGCGGCCTGGGCGGCCTGCAGCGCCGGCTGCAGGATTTTCTGCGCGGCGTCTTCGCGGTCCTGCTTGTACTCCGGTGTGGCTTCATAGCCGGAGCTCCAGCCCATCGCGTCATACATGCCGACCGCCCACGGCTCGGACACGTTGACAATATCCACATGCGCACCCAGCTGCGCGGCCAGTTCCAGGCCCTTGGCCAGGCCCTTGCCGGCAAGCTCGGAACCATCGGTGGCGATCAGAATGCTCTTGTACATGGTCTGCTCCCTGAAAGTACCCGCGGGCGCGGGGACACCACCATGACATACCAGACGTTCAGGTTTCGCCTTGACCCTGATCAAACCGGCGGACGGGTGGCGGAGGCGGTGTTTTCACGGCCGGACCACGCCGGCTCCTATGATCTGACCGCTGACGCTCCCCACCATGGCTCCGTATGACCCGTGTCGCATCGACCGTTCTGGGACTTGTGCTGGCCCTGGCGCTGCTGCCCGGGGCGGCGGTGGCGCAGGACACTTCCCCGGCGCCCCCTGCCAACGGCGCAGCGGCCACGCCCGCCGCCAGCCCCCGCCCGATCGCGCTGGAGGACATCCCGGCGCGGGCGGACACCGACGAGCGCTACGCTGACGAAGTGCTGGTCCGCAGCACCCAGGATCTGCCGATCCAGCGCAGCGCCGAACCGGAACTGCGGGCGATCGAGCAGTCGGTGGATGCCAAGGGCGGGATGTTCGCCTACGCCGAACTCAGACGACTGCCCGTACTGCGCCTGGAAAGCCTGGAGCGCCACTGGAAGTTCGATGCGCTGCGCTTCAGCCATTGGAAGCAGGAGCTCAGGGCCAGCACCGATCCCTACGCGCGCGATGCCGCCGAGCTGTCCGGCCGGCGCGCGTTGTGGGAGGCCACGCGCCGTGCGTATCCGCCCGGGTCGCTGCCGGAGGCGCTGTCACAGCGGATCGATACGGTCATCGCCCGTCTGCGCCAGGCCGAGAACTCGTTGTCCAGACCCCTGCAGCAGCAGATGGAACTGGGGCGACGCGCCAACCTGCTCGATGCCCGGATCCGCAGCGGCGCACACGCGGTGGCCGCCGCGATCGAGCATATCGATCGCCGCCTGCTGCGGATCGATGCCCGGCCCTTGTGGACAACCAGCGCCTCGGCCGCGGTCAATGACAGCATGCGCCAGGTGCTGCGCAAGGAACTGGCGCTGGAGCTGGAGTTCATGCGCCAGTACGCCGAGGCGGGGCTGGGCAACCAGCGGGCACTGCGCGCCCTGGAAATCGTACTGGTGCCACTGCTGGGCTGGCTGGCGTGGAGGACCCGGCGTACCCCGCAGGTGGATGCGACCACCGCGGCCTCGGCGCACGTGCTGCTGCGCCCGGTGTCGTGCTGGGTACTGCTGTCGATGATCGGGGTGATGGTGCTGGAGCCGGATGCCCCATTGCTGTTGCACCAGATCACCATGGTCGTGGCATTGATCCCGGTACTGCGCCTGTTACCGGCCCCGGCGCGCGCCCTGCTGGGACCGTGGCCCTATCTGGCCTCCGGCTTCTATCTGCTGCAGCGGCTGGGTTTCTTCCTGCTGGCCAACCACCCGCTGTATCGCTGGTACTACCTGCTGCTGGCCGCGGCGATGCTGCTGCTGACCCTGTGGCTGCTGCGGCTGGCCCGTCGGCACACGGCCCATGCCAGCGCCTCGGTACGCACGGCGGCACGGGCGTTGGCGTGGTCCGCGGTGGCGCTGCTCAGCGGCTCGATCGTGAGCAATGTGCTGGGCAATGTGTCCATGGCGGTGATGCTGGCCGGCGGCATCATCGATTGCGGCTACATGGCACTGGTACTTTACGCCGCGCTCGCGGTGTTCTCGGCATTGCTGCGGACCCTGCTGGCCCAGCCCGGCCTGCACCACCTGCGGCTGCTGCAGGCGCATCGCGAAAGCCTGGCCGACGGCATCATCCGGGTGATGCGGCTGGGTACCGCGGCGGGGTGGCTGGTGTTCGCCATGGAGCGCTTCCGGGTCTTCCGCCCGCTGTGGTCGCTGGCCCAGTCGGCACTGACACGCCGGCTCGAATATGGCGAACTGTCACTGAGTCTGGGCGATGTGCTGGTGTTCTTCGTCTCGGTGTTTCTGGCCTTCTGGATCGCCCGCTCGCTGCGACTGGTGCTGCAGGAGGAAGTGCTGGCGCGGATGTCACTGCCACGCGGTGTGGGCAACAGCGTCGCCTCGCTCGGCTACTACGCGCTGCTGCTGATCGGCCTGCTGCTGGCGTTGTCCGCCGCCGGCTTCAAGGTCGGGCAGCTGACTTTCCTGTTCGGCGCGCTAGGCGTAGGTATCGGGCTGGGCCTGCAGGGCGTGGTCAACAATTTCGTCTCGGGCCTGATCCTGATGTTCGAACGCCCGTTGCAGCCGGGCGATGTCATCGATTTCGACGGCACCAGTGGCCGCGTCCACAACATCGGCATGCGCGCCACCACCTTGAAGACATTCGAGGGCGCCGATGTGGTCATCCCCAACGGCATGCTGCTGTCGGAGAAGCTCACCAACTGGACCCTGCTGGACAGCAGCCGCCGGCTGAGCGTGGACGTGGGCGTGGCCTATGGCAGCGATGTGGCACAGGTGCAGGCGCTGTTGAGCCAGGCCGTCAGCGACACCGCGCATGTGGCGACATTTCCGCCACCGTCGGTGTTCTTCCTGGGCTTTGGCGCCAGCGCGCTGGACTTCTCGGTGCGCGCCTGGACCCATGACGCGGACAACTGGATGGGTGTGCGCAGCGCACTGGTAGCCAACCTCCATGCGGCGCTGAGCCAGGCGCAGATCGAGATACCGTTCCCGCAGCAGGACCTGCACCTGCGCTCGGTGGACAAGACCGCCGCCGAAGCGCTGTTCCGCCAGGCGACGGGCACCGGCCACCCTGCAGGTACGGACGCGCCGCCGGCGTAGGCGCGCGTCGCGCCGCGGCTACAGCAGCGTCAAGTTGGCGTAGGCCAGCACCAGCCACTTGCTGCCGGCCTCGGCGAATTCCACCTGCACCCGCGCATGCGCGCCGCTGCCTTCATAGTCGGTGACCATGCCTTCGCCGAACTTGGGGTGGGTGACCAGCGCACCGAGCCTGATCGGCGGCAGCTCGATGCTGGCGTGGCCGCCCATCACCCGGTTGGCGCCCAGCGAGGCCGGTCGCGACACCTGCACCTTGGGGCGAACCTCGTTGAGCAGCTCGCGCGGGATCTCGCGCAGGAAGCGTGATGGCAGGCTGTAGTTGTCCTGGCCATGGATGCGACGCGACTCGGCATAGCCGAGCACCAGTTGCTGCCGTGCGCGGGTGATACCCACATAGGCCAGACGCCGCTCCTCCTCCAGCCGCCCGCTCTCTTCCAGCGACCGCGCGCTCGGGAACAGGCCTTCCTCCATGCCGGCCAGGAACACCAGCGGGAATTCCAGGCCCTTGGCCGAGTGCAGTGTCATCAGCTGCACGCCCTCCTCGCCCGCCTGGGCCTGGCCTTCGCCCGCCTCCAGAGAGGCATAGGACAGGAACGCGACCAGCTCGCTCATGTCCTCGGCGCCTTCTTCGATATCGTCTTCGCGGCGCACGAAACGCGAGGCCACCGAGACCAGTTCGTCCAGGTTGTCGATACGCGATTCCGAATCCAGCGCATTGCGACTTTCCTTGCCCCAATGCTCGCGCAAGGCCGAGCGTGCCAGCACGTGATCGATCCGCTCGGCCAGATCCATCTCACCGGATTCGGCAGCAAGCTGGCCGATCAGGGTGATGAAACCGGCCAGCGCATTCCTGGCGCGCGAGGTCAGGTCGGTGCCCTGGGTAGCCAGCATCGACGCTTCCCACAGCGACAGCGCCTGCTGCCGCGCGATGCGCCGCACCTCATCCAGCGTGCGCTCGCCAATGCCGCGCGTCGGCGTGTTCACCGCGCGCTCGAACGCGGCGTCATCGTTGCGGTTGGTCATCAGCCGCAGGTAGGCGAGTGCATCCTTGATTTCGGCACGTTCGAAAAAGCGCATGCCGCCGTACACGCGGTACGGCACCTGCTCGCTGAGCAGGGCTTCTTCAAACGCGCGCGACTGCGCGTTGCTGCGGTAGAGCACGGCGACATCGCCATAGCTGCCACCATCGCGCACCCACTGGCGGGCGCGCTCGACCAGATAGCGCGCCTCGTCCATCTCGTTGTAGGCGGCGAACAGGTCGATCGGATCGCCATCACCGCTGTCGGTCCACAACTGCTTGCCGATCCGGTCCGGGTTGTGTGCGATCACCGCGTTGGCGGCGTTGAGGATGTTGGCGCTGGAACGGTAGTTCTGTTCCAGGCGGATGGTCTGCGCGCCGGGGAAATCCTTCAGGAAGCGCTGCACATTCTCGACCTTGGCGCCACGCCAGCCGTAGATGGCCTGGTCATCATCACCGACCACGAACACGTTGCCACTGTCACCGGCCAGCACCCGCACGAAGGCGTACTGGATGGCGTTGGTGTCCTGGAACTCGTCGACCAGGATCTCGCGAAAGCGCGCGCGATAATGCGCCAGCAGTGCCGGGTTGTCGCGCAGCAATTCATGCGCGCGCAGCAACAGCTCGGCGAAATCGACCAGCCCGGCGCGGTCGCAGCGTTCCTGGTAAGCGGCGTAGGCCTGACGCATGGCCTCGCCCCAGTGGTCATGCGTCTCGGGCTGGATGTGCGCCGGACGCCGGCCCTCATCCTTCTGCGCGTTGATCCACCACATCACCTGCTTGGGCGGGTACTTGCCGTCGTCCAGCTCCAGCTGCTGCACCACACGCTTGACCAGCCGCAGCTGATCGTCCGAATCCATCACCTGGAAGGCTTCGGGCAACCGGGCATCGGCCCAGTGCAGGCGCAGCAGACGATGGGCCAGACCGTGGAAGGTGCCGACCCACATGCCGCGGCTGCCCTGGGCCAGCTGCGCGTCGATGCGATGACGCATCTCGCCGGCCGCCTTGTTGGTGAAAGTCACCGCGAAGATGCCATGGGTCGGCACGCCGATGACTTCGTTGAGCCAGGCGATACGGTGGGTAAGTACGCGGGTCTTGCCGGAACCGGCGCCAGCGAGGATCAGGTGATGACCGGGAGGCGCGGAAACGGCCTCGCGCTGGGCTGCATTCAGCCCGTCGAGCAGGTGGGAAACATCCATGGACGTATTTTACGGGAAGCGCCCGGTCCCCGCCGCATGGCGGCTAGGGCTGCAGCTGCTGCAACAGGGTCGTGGCCGCGTGTGCGGCCTGCCCGCGCAGTTCGGGGATGGCCAGGCTTTCCCACAACCGGCCGATGCGCAGGCTGCCCAGCACCTGCAGGCGTGTCTCGATAGTGCCGTGGGCATCGATCAGGCTGCCATCGGGCGCGCTGTCGATACCGATCCCGTGCGGTCCCGGACGCGCTACGCCACTGCCGAGCAGCTGCTGCAGCAAGGTGTTGCGCATGGCCTGCGCCCGCATCTCCACACCGGTGGCGTTGACCACACAGTGCACATCCAGCTGCAGCGGCCGACGACGGATGTCGTGGGCCAGCAGTTGCACGCAGGCCCCTTCGCTCACTACCGCCTGCAAGCGGCCGCGATGCACCTGCAGGCGTCCCTGCTCGGCCAGTGTCAGCAGCTGCGCGTGCACCGGTGCGGCAACGCGGTGCCGGTGCACGTCCCAGTAACGCACCACGTGGCGCAGAAAGCGCCGCTGGTCATCGAACGACAGCGACTGCCACAGCGCCTGGCCCAGCGGGCGGATGCGCTCCATTACGCTCTGCCACGGAATGCCGCGCGCACTCGCCTCGGCCGCATGCCGGCGCAGCGCGCGCATGCGCTGGCGCAGGTTCATCGCCAGCAGCGGTTGCGGATCGTAGTCGGCCGCCGGCCCGGCCGCGTGCGGCAGCGGCAGCAGCGCATGCCGCGACAGCACGTGGATGGCCCCGTGATGGCCGCTGGCAAGCAGCGACATCACGGTGTCGACCATGCTCAGCCCGGAACCGACGATGGCCACATCCGCCGCCGGGGAGATAGCACGCACGGCCGGGTAATCCCATGCCTCGACCCGCTTGCCGGCGGGCAGCGCACCGGCGCCCCGTGCCGGCAGCGGCCGCAAGGCATTGCCCGGTGCCAACGCCACCGCCCGCGCGCGCAGCTGCGCACCTGAATCCAGCGCGAGGGTGAAGCCCTCGGCATCGGCTTGCAGCGCCCGCACATGTTCGGCGCGGACCTGCAACTGCGCGATGCTGGCAGCGGCGGTCTGCTGCAGGCGCAGGCGCAGGTAGTCCGCATAGTGCTGTCGCGGCACGAAGCGGTGGGCCAACGTGTCGCGATCCAGCGCCGGGAAGGCCTGCACGTCCTGCAGGTAATCGAGAAAATCCTCCGGCTGCGCCGCAAAACCGCTCATCTTGGCCACCGGCACATTGAGCAGGTGCTCTGGATAGGTCGTGGCGTACGCCACGCCCCGGGCCAAGGGCAGATCGGGCTCCAGAATCAGCACCCGCAGCGGCCGCTGCGCCTCACGCAGCACGCCAATAGCCGTGAGGGTGCCGGCAGCGCCACCACCGATGATGGCCAGGTCGTACAGATGCGGAGTATCGATAACGCTCATAGGCCCGATTGTAGGGGATGGCATGCCCGCGGCTGATGCCGTCAGGGCAGGTGCCCATGGGCGTGATACCCGCGATGTTTCATTCCGCAGAAACGCAGAACCCGCCTTGCGGCGGGTTCCGGATGAAACGCAAAACCGGCAATCCCGGGGGATTACTTGATCTTGCCTTCCTTGTACATCACGTGCTTGCGCACCACCGGATCGTACTTCAGGAATTCCATCTTCCCCGGGGTGTTCTTCTTGTTCTTGTCCGTGGTGTAGAAGTGGCCAGTGCCGGCCGAGGAAATCATACGGACCTTATCGCGCTTACCTGCCATGATTATTTACTCCTCAGACCTTTTCGCCGCGGGCACGCAGCTCAGCCAGAACGGAATCGATACCGTTCTTGTCGATGGTGCGCAGTGCATGCGCGGAAACACGAAGCTTGACCCAGCGGTTCTCGCTGGCAACCCAGAAGCGGCGCTCATGCAGGTTCGGCAGGAAACGACGGCGGGTCTTGTTGTTGGCGTGCGAGACGTTGTTACCTGTCTGCACACCCTTACCGGAAACTTGGCATACGCGGGACATTGCGCACCTCGATAATATTGATGACTTCCTTAGCCAGGAAGACGGCGGCCCCGGCGGTTGCCCGCCACGCGTCATGGGAATCAAAGGGTTACGCTGTCGAGGATGTCCGGATGACGTGTTCCCGGCCACCGATCCAGAGGTTTCCGGACACAGCGAGCCGGAAATTATGCCCAAGGACAGGCCAAAGCGCAAATCCACGCCCGGAACACGGCGACCGGGGGCTATTCCGGGGCAAATGCCAAGGCCCGGCGCCAGCGCAACGGCTGGGTGGCCCGGCCCGGATCGGGTGGGAACACGGTCAGGTAGCCGGCAGCGATGGCCCGTTCACGCAAGCGCTCACCGACGCCTTCGGCCACTTCCACCTCGACATGGGTCACGTGCCCCTGGGGGTCGACATCCATCGCCCACACCAGCCGGCCCACCCATTGCCCGGCCGGGATCGACGCATCGTAGTTCGGGCGGCCAGCCACATAGGGAACCGAGCGCGTCAGGTAGTGCGGTGAATCCTCGATACGCGGATCGACCCGGACCTTGGCCGTCCCGGTACGGCCATCGCCGAGGACGACGTGCACCGTCCAGTCCCCCGCCGCGCGCCCAGCGGCCAGATCGGCCGGGTAGCACCGTTTGATTCCGCGATAGTCATCATGCTGCTGCAGTGACACCTGCGCACCCTCGGCATCTCGCAGTTCAATCTGCAAGCCGCCCACATCCGTGGAAACCGCATTGGCGGCAATGCAGATCTGATGGCCGTGGTCGCCCTGCATGACGAACTGGCGGGTCTGCTGGCGGGCCAGCGCATCCACCGGCGGCTTGGACCACAAGAACTCGATGTAGAGGTCAGGCGCCTGAGCGGCAACATTGCCGCCACCGAGCAACAGCAGCCCCATCACCACAAACTGACACACGCGCATTGACTGCCTCCCGGAGCCGACCACCGGACTCTAGCAAGTCCGGTGCTGCCCATCCCGACAGGCAGTCAGTCTTTGCGGTGCAGCCAGCAGTACAGCACCGGCAATACCAGCAGGGTCAGCAGCGTAGAGGAGACAATGCCGCCGATCACCACCGTGGCCAGCGGCCGCTGCACTTCCGAGCCGGCACCGACGTTGAAGGCCATCGGCACGAAGCCCAGCGATGCGACCAGGGCGGTCATCAGCACCGGTCGCAAACGGCCCAGCGCGCCTTCGCGCACGGCCACATCGAGACTTCGGCCCTGTTCGCGCAGGTGGCGGATGAAGCTGATCATCACCAGACCATTGAGCACGGCCACACCGGACAGCGCGATAAAACCGACGCCGGCCGAGATCGACAACGGAATGCCACGCACCGCCAGCGCCAGCACGCCACCGGTCAAGGCCAGCGGCACGCCGCTGAACACGATGCTCGCATCGCGCGCCGAGCCGAAGGCCCAGAACAGCAAGGCGAAGATCAGCAGCAGAGTCACCGGCACCACCACCGCCAGACGCTGGCTGGCCGAGATCAACTGCTCGAAGCTGCCGCCGTATTCCACCCAGTAACCGGCCGGCACTCTCACCTGCGTATCGATAGCCTGTTGCAGCTCGCTGACGAAACCACCCAGATCGCGGTCACGTACATTGGCGGTGATGACGATGCGGCGCTTGCCGTAGTCACGGTTGATCTGGTTTGGCCCTTCGCTGCTTTCGATGCTCGCCAACTCACGCAACGGAACCGTGCGCGCATCACCGCTGCGCCAGCCACCCGCACGGCTGGACTCATCCGCACTGTCCTGTGCCAGTGCGGGCTCCAGCGACACCGGCAGATCGGCCAGTGCCGCA
Source organism: Stenotrophomonas pictorum JCM 9942 (assembly GCF_001431585.1). Taxonomy (NCBI): domain Bacteria; kingdom Pseudomonadati; phylum Pseudomonadota; class Gammaproteobacteria; order Lysobacterales; family Lysobacteraceae; genus Stenotrophomonas; species Stenotrophomonas pictorum. The sequence continues at coordinate 15,604 of NZ_LLXS01000007.1, forward strand.
GGGTCCTGGCGGATGGTTTCCGGCAGGCGGACGACGATATCGAAGCGTCGATCACCTTCGAACAATTGCCCGGCCACACGCCCGCCTACCGCGGTGGAAACCGTGGACTGCAGCTGGCCCGGGTTGAGTCCATACCCCGCCAATGCCGCACGATTCGGCGTGACCGTCAGCAGAGGTAGACCACTGGTCTCCTCCAGGCGCACATCGGCCGCACCGGGCACCGTGTTGGCCACCGCGACGATGCGCCGGCCCACTTGCGCCAGCGCTTCCATGTCATCGCCGAACAGCATCACCGCCACGTCGGCACGCACGCCAGAGATCAACTCGTTCATGCGCATCTGGATCGGCTGGGTGAACTCGTAGTTGTTGCCCGGCAACTCCTCCACCGCGGCCTCCAGCTCGGACAACAGCTGGGCGCGCGGTTTGCGCGGGTCCGGCCACTGCTTGCGTGGCTTCATCATGATGAAAGTGTCGGCGACCGAAGGCGGCATCGGGTCGGAGGCGACTTCCGGTGTGCCGATCTTGGAGAACACCTTGTCCACTTCCGGCAGCTGCTGCAGGCGTGCTTCCACCTGCTTCTGCATGTTCACCGACTGGGAGAGGCTGGTACCGGGAATGCGCATGGCATGCATGGCGACATCACCTTCATCCAGATTGGGCACGAACTCGCTGCCCAGCCGCGTCGCCAGCAAGCCACAGCCGACCACCAGCACCAGGGCGCCGGCAACCACCAGGCGCCCGCGTCGCATCACCCACGCCAGCAACGGCGCATAGCGTGCGCGCAGCCATACCATCAAGCGGTTCTCCTTCTCCTCGATGCGGCCACCGAGGAACATGGCAATCGCCGCGGGAACGAAGGTCAGCGACAACAGCATCGCGCCGCTCAATGCCAGCACCACGGTGATGGCCATCGGGTGGAACATTTTTCCTTCGACGCCGGTCAGCGCGAAGATTGGCAGGTAGACCGCGGTGATGATGCCCAGGCCGAACAGGCTGGGCCGGATGACTTCGGCGGTGGCACTGGCGGTTTCGGCAAAGCGTTCCTCGCGGGTCATCGCCCGGCCCAGCGCATGGGTGCGTTCGCCGAAGCGGCGCAGGCAGTTCTCGATGATGATCACCGCACCATCGACAATCAGACCGAAGTCCAACGCGCCAAGGCTCATCAGGTTGGCGGACACACCACCGCGTGCCATGCCGGTCAGGGTGAACAGCATCGCCAGTGGAATCACCGCGGCGGTGATCAGCGCCGCACGGAAGTTGCCCAGCAACAGGAACAACACCACGATCACCAGCAGCGCGCCTTCCAGCAGGTTCTTTGCCACCGTTCCAATGGTGCGATCCACCAGCGCGGTGCGATCATAGCTGGCGGTGACGGTGACCCCGATAGGCAGGCTGCGCTGCGCCTGTTCCAGCTTCGCCGCAGCCGCGCGCGCCACCTCGCGGCTGTTGGCACCCACCAGCATCACCACCGTGCCCATCACCACTTCGTGGCCGTTCTGGGTGGCGGCACCACTGCGCAGTTCCGGCCCTTCGGCTACCTCGGCCACGTCATGCATATGGATGGGCACGCCTTCGCGGCGGGCCAGCACGATGTTGCCGATTTCCTCCAGCCCGGCGACTTGTCCCGGCACGCGCACCAGGAACTGCTGGCCGTTGCGTTCGATGTAACCGGCGCCGATGTTCTGGTTGTTGCCTTCCACGGCGTCGGCGACATCCTCCAGGGTGAAGCCCAGCGCACGCAGCTTGGCCGGATCCGGGGTGATATGGATCTGCCGCTGGTAACCACCAATCGTATTGACCTCGGTAACACCGGGCACGTTGCGCAGCTGCGGCCGCACCACCCAGTCCTGCAGCGTGCGCAGGTCGGTGGCGGTGTAGGGCGAACCATCGGGCTTGCGCGCCTTGGGATCGGCGTCGATGGTGTACATGAAGATCTCGCCCAGGCCGGTGGCAATCGGCCCCAGCTGCGGGTCCAGGCCTTCCGGCAGCTGTGACTTCACCTGCTGCAGACGCTCGGCGACCTGCTGGCGGGCGAAGTACAGATCGGTGCCGTCCTTGAACACCACCGTCACCTGCGACAGGCCGTAGCGCGACAAGGAGCGCACCTGTTCAAGCTTCGGCAGACCCGCCATCACTGTTTCCACCGGCCAGGTGATGCGCTGCTCACTCTCCAGCGGCGAGTAGCCATCGGCGGCGGTGTTGATCTGCACCTGTACGTTGGTGATGTCGGGCGTGGCGTCGATGGACAGGCGGGTGAAGCTCCAGCTGCCGATCGCGATCAACGCGAAGGTGAGCACCATCATCATCCAGCGATGGGCGATGGCGCTGCGGATGATGCGCTCAAGCATGGCGGCACCCTCCAACTTGCATGCACTGGTCAATGTTCATGCGCGGCCCCCGCCTTGCCGATGTCGGCCTTGACCACATAGCTCTGCTCGACCACAACCTGCTCGCCCACGCGCAGGCCGTCCTTGACCTCGACCTTGCCGGCATCGCGTGCGCCCAGCACCACCGAACGGGCGCTATAGGTGTCGCCCTCACGAACGAACACCACCTCGCGGCCTCCCATGGTCTGCAGTGCGGAAAGCGGCACCACCATCGCGGCGGGCTGCATCGCCACCACGATGCGCGCCTTCACCGCTGCACCGGGCCGCCACAGGCCGTCGTCATTGCGCACACTGGCGCGGGCCACGGTGCTCTGGCTTGCAGTGGCGGTGCCCGGCAGCACGCGCTCCAGCGTGGTGCCCTGGCTGAGGCCATCGGTCATGCGCGTCACCGTGACCGGCACGCCGGCGGTGATGTGCTGGGTGTCGTTGCCGAAGATATGCAGGTCCACCCACAGTTCGGACAGGTCGCCGATTTCGAACAGTGGCGTGCCCTCGCCCGCAACCGCGCCCACCTGTGCCTGCCGCGACAGCACCACGCCGCTGATTGGCGCGCTGACGCTGTAGGTGGTCAGGCTGAGATTGCTGTCGATGCTGGCCAAGGTCTGGCCGGCACTGACGCGATCACCGACGTTTGCACGCAGCGAACGGATCGGCCCGGGAAAGCGCGCCATCACCTGCGCGATGCGACCATCCACTGGGGTCAACAGGCCCTGCACCTCGTGCTCATCGGCAATGGTGCCAGCCTGCACCGCGGCGCTGCGGATCCCGGACTGTTCGGCCATAGCAGCCTTGATGGTGGTGCTGTCGGCTGCTTCCTCGCCCTCGTTATGGGCGTGATCGCCGGCTTCGCCGCCCTTTTCTTCATCGTGATCGTGGCCAGCTTCTTCTGCACCAGCACTGGCTTCAGCCACCGGCTCTGCACCGCAACCGACCAGCAACAGACTCATTGCCAGCACGCCGGCAGCGACAACATTCATCGGACGGCTCATCGTGCGTTCTCCACGGCAACGGTTGCATCGGTGGCCAGCATTCCCTGGCCGGTGAGGCGCTGGATCTCGATCAGCGCGGTCTGTGCGGCGATGGCTGCGTCCAACTGGCGCTGGCGCGATTCAATGCGCATGGCCTGCAGCTGCGCCCACTCCATGTAGCTGACGGCACCGGCGCGCCAGGCCTGCTCGGCAGCACGTTCGGCCTTCTGCAACTGCGGCAGCACATCACTGCGCATGCGCTGCACTTCCAACCGCGCGGTGACATAGCGTCCGTGTGCCTCGGCCAAGGTGGCGTACAGCTGTTGCTGACGGGCCTGGCGCTGATAGGGAAGCAGGGCGAGATCGGCTTCCGCCTCGCGGATTTCCGGCGCGGCACGGCGGGCGCTGCCCAGCGGAATGCTGAAGCCGCCAACCAGCGAGGTCGCGTTGTCGGCACGGCTGTTGCGCACGCCCACCTGCCAATTCCAATCCGGACGGCTGCGGGTGCGCACCAGTTGCAGCTGGGCCTCGCGGATGCGTTGCTCGCCCAGCAGCTCGGCCAGTTCCGGTGCGCGTTGCAGATCGTCATTGAGCAATGCGAAATCGCGCAGTGCCGGCAGCTGCAACGCATCGCCACTCACGGTGTTGAAGTCGGGCGAGCGTGCGCCCCACAACGCGGCGAGCGACAGCCGCGCTGCGCTGGCTTCTTCGATGGCACGATCGCGGTCCAGTTCGGCCTGCGCCAGCATTGCCTGCGCGGTGAACAGCACCGACTCCGGCGAAGCACCGGCCTGCAGCCGCAGACGGGCGGCGGCGACGGCGCGGCGGCGCTGTTCGATATCGGTGTTGGCGATCTGCAACGCCGCTTGCGCCTGTGCCACCGCGAGATAACGGCGTGCGGTTTCGGCGAGCAGATCAAGGCGTGCGGTGGCGCGTTGCGGCGCCAGTGCATCGATATTGGCCTGCGCCAGCATGCGCCGCGCATCGAGCTTGTCGCCGCGTTCCAGCACACCGGACAAGGTGACCGTGGCTTCGACGCCCTGCACGCCACGGGCATCGCCGCTGCCGGGCAGGTTCTCCAGTTCCACACCCAGCTGCATCGGCGGGCGCAGCAGCGCGGCGTCGCGGCGGGCTTCAAGTACAGGGCGCTGCGCATCGATCAGACGCAGCTCGGGGTGATCAAGGGCAACGCGGACGATGGCATCGTCCAGCGTCAACGGCACAGCAGGCACCGGCACCTGCGCATACGCGCGCGGCACCAGCATAAAGGCGGCAACCGCCGCCAGGCGCATCCACATGGGTTTCTCCAGATAGCAGGTTCAGACGTGGGGACCGGCCAAGGGGCCGGGACGTCAGACGGCTATCGGGGGGCGGAACAGGCTCTCGGTCGGGTGCGTGACCGCTTGCGTACCCAGGATGACTACGGCCTGCTGTGCGGGCGGCGATGCCACGCTCCAGGCAGGGGTGACGGTGGGCAGTACGCCCCCATGGCCGTGGCAGTCCACGCAATGCACCAGCGCGTGCAGCAGCGCATTGGCGCTGTCTTCAGCATCCGGGGCCGCGGCCAGCTTGCTGTCGTCGTGTTCATGCACGCCGGCGCCGATGTCGGTGTGCGCCAGCATGTGGATGTCGGTCAGTGCGGCAGACAGCGAGGTGCCAAACACGCCGATGCCGACCAGGGCCAACATCAGCAGGCGCAACAGGTGGAGACGGCGGTGGCGCAGGGTACGCAGCATCGGCGCAGCCTAGCCGGTGATCACCGGGTTACACAATCGCATGGGCGCGCGACTTCAGGCCCAAATGGCTCCACTGACCTCGTGCTTCTGCTTTCACTGCGCCCTTTGCCGCCCCTCCCCCGGATCGAGAGAGGGGGGGCCAAACCTACTTTGCGCTCTTGCGCTCGGCGATGAAGGCCTTGATCTGCTGCTCCAGCACCGGCAAGGGCACCGAACCCTGCTTGAGCACGGCGTCATTGAAGGCCTTGAGGTCGAACGCGTCGCCCAGTTCCTTCTCGGCCAGCGCGCGCAGCTTGACGATGGTGATCTCGCCGAGCTTGTAGCTCAGTGCCTGGGCCGGCCAGGAGATGTAGCGGTCCACCTCGGTGGTCACTTCATGCTCGCTCAGCGCGGTGTGGTCGCGCAGGTAGGCGATGGCGCGCTCGCGGGTCCAGCCGTAGTGGTGCACGCCGGTGTCGATCACCAGTCGCGCCGCACGCCACATCTCGTAGGTCAGCCGGCCGAAGTCCTCGTACGGGGTTTCATAGATGCCCATGTCCACGCCGAGCTTCTCGCTGTACAGGCCCCAGCCCTCGCCATAGGCGGAGATGTAGTTGTTGCGGCGGAACTCGGGCTGTTCGCCCTGTTCGGCCGCCAGTGCGCCCTGCAGCGCATGGCCCGGATCGGACTCGTGCAGGGTCAGCGCCGGCAGGTTGTACAGCGGCCGTGCCGGCAGGTTGTAGGTGTTGACCCAGTAGGTGCCCATGCCGCCGCGGCCGGCGGTCCAGAACGGCGCGATATCCGGCGGCACCGGCACGATGGTGAAGCGCGCACGCGGCAGGGTCACGATCTTGCCGATCACCCCGTCCACGCGCTTGGAGATCCACGCCGCGCGCCACAGCAGCTCCTCGGGGGTCTTGGCGTAGAACTGCGGATCGGTACGCAGGAATTCGAGGAAATCGGCAAAGCGGGTCTCCTCGCTTTTCCCGGTGAACCCCAGCTTGTCGATGATGTCGTTCATCTCGCGCTGGATGCGCTTGACCTCGGCCAGGCCCAGCGCATGGATCTGCTGCGGGCTCATGTCCAGGGTGGTGTATTCGCGGATCTGCTGGCGATAGAACGCCTTGCCGCCGGGCATCTTTTCCGCCGCCAGCGTGGTGCGCGCCTGCGGCACATACTCCTCGCGGAAGAACGTCAGCAAGCTGGCGAACGCCGGAATGACGCTGCCGCTGATGGCCTGGCGGGCCTCGGCCTGCAGCTGGGCCTGCTCGGCGGCCGGAATGCTGGACGGCAGCTTCTTCAGCGGCGCATACAACGGCGATTCGGTGGGATCTTTCAGCTCGGCCACCGCGGCGATCGAGCCGTCACGCCCTTCCAGCACCGCCCGCGGCACACTGAAGCCACGCGCCAGCCCGGCACGCATGTTCTGCGTCTGCTGGCCGAAATAGCGCGGCACATCGTTCAGCCGTGCGATGTAGTTGCGGTAGTCCTGCACGGTCTTCATCTCGCGCCGGGCCATGAAGCCCAGGTTCGACCAGAACGAGGAGTCCGAATTGAACGGCATCTCGTAGGCGCGCAGGCGCACCTCGTCGGCCAGGTTCTCGACCTGGTACAGGTAGATGGCGTAGTTGATCCGGTTCTCGGCCGAGAGCGTGGCCGGATCGATCGCCTCAAGCTGCGCGAGCACTTCCTCCCACACCTTCAGCCGCGCCTGCTGGGCCTCGGCGCCCACATCGGGCAGCCGGGTGGCATTGGCCGGGGCATCACCGTCCTCGCTGGCCTCGCCACCGCCGGCCTGACGCCAGGCCCATTCCTTCTCGTAGATCGCCTTGAACTGCTCATCGGCGCTGTACGCGGCCAAGGTGGCCGGCGCCGCGGATTTGGCCGGTGCGGCCTGCAGCGCGGTGGGCAGTGACAGGGCGAGCAGCAGAGCGACGGAGAGCGAGGTTTTCACGAGCAGCGGATTCCCGGATTGCGAGCACCGATCATGGCATCGCAGGCCGCTGCCTGACATGGTTCGAAAGTCCTGCCCGCACCCTCCGGCCGGCGGACCGCCCCATCCGCGTCAGTCGCCGGCCCTGTCCCGCTTCCAGCCGTGATGGCGGATATCCAGCCGCAGACTGTAGAGCGCGGTGAACGCCGGGAACAGGTTCTGGATCACCCCCACCGCGTCCTGCTTGGCGGAAAACAGGAAATAGCTCAGCGTCATCAGGCTGCCCAGCACGCTCATGTACCAGAACAGGCGCGGGATCACCGGCTTGCCGGCGCGGCGCGAGGCCGTGAACTGCACCAGCCAGCGGCCGCCGAACATCAGCGCCCCGGTCAACCCGATCAGCTTCCACGGCGACATGTGCACGCCGGTCCACTCCAGCCAGACCAGCGGCTGGTTCATGAACTCCATGCTCAGACCTCTTCCACTGCGGTGCGCCGGGAGCGCGCGATCAGCCAGGCCACGCCACGCAGGTCGCGGATGCCGACCAGCGCGCGGCCCAGGTTGTTGTACTTGGACACCCCGGCGGTGCGATGGCGATGGTTAACCGGCACGCTGACCGTCTTCCAGCCGGCGCGCTGCATCAGCGCCGGCAGATAGCGGTGCATGTGATCGAAATACGGCAGTTCGAGGAAGGCCTCCCGCTCGAACAGCTTGATGCCGCAACCGGTATCGGGGGTGTCATCACGCAGCATGCGCGCACGGATCGCATTGGCCCATCGGCTGGCCCAGCGCTTGGAGCCGCTGTCCTGGCGGTTGACGCGCCAACCGGCGAACAGTTTCACCGTGGCCGGGGCGGTATCCCGCTCGGCCAGCAGTCGGGGGATATCGGCCGGGTCGTTCTGGCCGTCACCGTCGAGGGTGGCGATCCACGGCGCCCGCGCCGCCTTCACCCCGGTCCGCACCGCGGTGCTCTGCCCGCTCTGGCTGACGTGGTGCAGCACCCGCAGCTCGGGATTGTCGGCCTTCAGCGCCTGCAGCTGCTGCAACGTGTCATCGCTGGAATGGTCATCGACGTAGACGATCTCGAACGCCAGCCGCCCGCGCAGCGCGGCGGTGATTTCACTGACCAGCGAGGCGACGTTGTCACGCTCGTTGAAAACGGGAACAACCACGGAAAGCGCGGGGTGATTCATTACAGGATCCGTAAGGCAGGCAGGGTGATGGGGCATGCGTATTAAGGAAACGGAACAGGCATTCTCCCGGGCCCGACTTAGCACAGCGTGAAATCAGGCGCGCGATCCAGAGCAGGCGCAGCGCCCTGGCAGCGGAACACCCGACGGCCAGATACTGCCACGCCGACGGCGCGACGGGGACGGCGGCTGTAGCGCAGCCAAGCACCGAGGGTGGCCGCCGGAGGTGACAACCGCGGGAAGATAGCGGCGACGATGTCGGAAACATGTGTGAACTCACCCGGCCACCCGGCCTCACCGGTGCCACGTCCGCGGCGGCAGTGGAGGGCAGGGGCGAGGCGCGTATTCAGGGTAATATTTCCCGGTTATGCGACGCCCATGACAGCCGGCCCGGGAGGTTTCCCGGGCGGTGCAATGAAGGGACTTCAGGCGTGTTGTGCACCACCTTCAACGGATCTCGGCTTTGCGTAAGCTCACCTGGCGTTTCCTGCTGCTCACCCTGGTTTTCCTGACCCTGTGCCGGCTCGGACTGGCGCTGTGGCTATGGCCGCGGGTGCAGCCGGCCGGTGGACTGTGGCCGATCCTGTTCGGCGGCTGGCGCATCGATCTGAGCCTGCTGGCCATGGTCTGCGCTGTCCCGGTCCTGCTCTCACCCTGGCTCGGCCACCGGGATTGGCCCACCCGCATCACCGGCGGGTGGTACCGGCTGTGGTGGCTGCTGTTCGTGCTGCTGGAAGTGTCCACGCCGCAGTTCCTCCTGGAATACGACACCCGCCCGAACCGGCTGTACGTGGAGTACCTCAACAGCCCGCAGGAGGTCTCGGCGATGTTGTGGCAGGGCTACAAGGGTGTTCTGCTGCTGGCCACGCTGGGCCTGGCGGTGCTGGGTTGGGCCGGATGCCGCTGGCTGCAGGCGAGGCGCGATGCGGTTTCGCTGAAACCCTGGCTGCGCGCGGTGGCTACCGCCAGCGCCTTTGTGGTGCTGTTCCTGGCCGCGCGCGGCACCCTGGACCACCGTCCGCTCAACGCTTCCAAAGTGGCCTTCAGTGACGATGCGATGATCAACGCGCTGCCGCTGAACTCGCTGTACAACGTGCTGCACGCCATCCGCGGCATGACCGGCGAACGCTCGGCCGCGCAGGTCTACGGCGCGATGCCCGAGCCGGAAATGCACCAGCTGGTGCGCGAGGCCGCCGGCATCGCCGGGCCACCGCTGGATCCGCTGCATCCCAGCGTGCACCGGCAGCAGGCCAGCGCCGCACCGGCCAAACCGCTGAACCTGGTGGTTATCGTCGAGGAAAGCCTGGGCGCGCAGTACATCGGCACGCTGGGCGGGCAGAAGCTGTCACCGCAGTTCGACGCGTTGGCCGAACAGGGCTGGCTGCTGGCACGGGCCTACGCCACCGGCACCCGCTCGGTGCGCGGACTGGAGGCGCTGAGCACCGGTTTCCTGCCCACCCCGGCCGAGGCAGTGCTGAAGCTGCCGCGCAGCCAGAGCGGCTTTTTCAGTCTGGCCGGCCTGCTCGGCCAGTTCGACTACCGCTCGCGCTTCCTCTACGGCGGCGAAGCGCACTTCGACAACATGAAGGCATTCTTCCTCGGCAACGGTTTCGATGAGGTCATCGACCGCCCGCGCTTTGCGGTCAAACCCGGCTTCGTCGGCTCGTGGGGCGCCTCCGATGAGGACATGTTCAACGAGCTGCATCACCGCCTGCTGCACGATGACGGCCAGCCGCGCTTCACGATGGCCTTCAGCGTCTCCAACCACAGCCCGTGGGAATACCCGGCCGGGCGCATCCAGCCCAGCACACCGGCCGCCAGCGTGGAGAACACCGCCCGTTACGCGGACTGGGCGCTGGGCCAGTTCTTCGCCCGCGCCAGGCAGTCGCCGTACTGGGAGAACACCGTGTTCCTGGTGGTGGCCGACCACGATTCACGCGTGTTCGGCGCCAGCCTGGTGCCGGTCAAGCACTTCCACATCCCGGCGCTGATCCTCGGCCCCGGGGTGCCGGTGCGGCGCGACGAGCAGCTCGTCAGCCAGATCGACCTGCCGCCGACACTGCTGTCACTGATCGGCATCAGCAGTACCCATCCGATGCTGGGCGTGGACCTGACCGTGCGCCAGCCGGGCCGCGCGATCATGCAGTACGGCGACAACTACGGCTATCTGCAGGGCGAGCAGTTGCTGGTCCTGCAGCCACAACAGCCGGCCGAGCAGTTCCACTACCGGCGCGAGGGCGAGACGCTGACGCCTGCCGCGGTGGATCCGGCGCTGGCCAGATTGACCTTGGCCCACGCGCTGTGGCCCAGCTGGGCCTACAACCAGCAGCGTTATGCGGTGCCGGCCCGGGAACTGCAGCCCCGGTCAACCCCGCCCGCCCCTAGGCGCCGGCCGGTCGCTGCGGAACGATAGCCCGCCGGCCGGAGCCCTGAAAAACATAGCCGGGAAGTGGCGGGGTTATTCGATTCGAATTGAGGACGACCCGGCCAGCGGTCCGCCCGGTGGCAGCGCTCAACCAGATGCCTACCGGGCGCCTCGACCGCACCTGCTGTCATCGAAACGGCGCCCTCGTACCCGTACCGGCGCGGCAACGCCGGCTCAGGCGGCGCTGCCGAAATACTCGCGGCACCACTGCACCACCGGTGGCAACCCGGTTTCGATCGGGGTGCGCGGCGCGTAACCGAACGCGGCGTGGGCGCGGCGGGTATCGGCCATGGTTTCGACCATGTCGCCGGGCTGCATCGGCCGGTAGATCTTGTGCGCCGGGCGCCCGGCGGCGGTGGCGATCACCTCGATGAAATGTTCCAGTTCCACCGGCGTGTGGTTGCCCAGGTTGAATACCTGGTGCGGCGTGGGTTCGGCCGAGGGCTGCGACAGCGCCCCGAGGATGCCGGCCACGATGTCCGACACATGGGTGAAGTCACGCCGCATGCGCCCCTCGTTGAAGACCTCGATGCTGCGCCCGGCCAGTACCGCCCGGGAGAACAGCAGCGGTGCCATGTCCGGCCGGCCCCACGGGCCATACACCGTGAAAAAGCGCAGGCCGGTGGCCGGCAGACCGTACAGCTGGGCATAGGTGTAGGCCATCAGCTCATTGGCCGCCTTGGTCGCCGCGTACAGCGAGCGCGGCCGGTCCACCCGCTGGTCTTCGGAGAACGGCGGTGTGGCCGAGTCCCCATAGACCGAGCTGCTGGAGGCATACAGCAGGTGCTGCACGCCGCGATGGCGGCACAGCTCCAGCACATTGACGAAGCCCACCAGATTGCTTTCAACGTAGGCGTGCGGATTCTCCAGCGAGTAGCGCACCCCGGCCTGCGCGGCCAGATGGACCACCCGGGTCGGCTGGACCTCGTCGAACAGCGCGGCCAGGCCGTCGCGATCGGTGAGGTCCAGCGTGCGGATATCCACCTGCGGACACAACGCGGCCACGCGGTCACGCTTGAGCTGCGGATCGTAGTAGTCGTTGTAGTTGTCCAGCCCGACCACCCGCTCGCCACGGGCAGCCAGCGCCTGGCAGGTGTAGGCACCGATGAAGCCGGCCGCGCCGGTGACCAGGATGCTCATAGCCTGAGCGGCTCCCGGGCCAACGCCGCCTTGCGCTCCTTGCTGAAGGCCCACCACGGCTGCGGCGCCTCGCCCGCCATGAAGCGCACCACCGACAGGAACACGTCGATCACGCAGGGGTCGTGCTCCACGCCGGTTTTCAGGCACAGCTGCGCGTACATGTCGTAAGGATCACGCCCGCGCAGATGCGCGGGAACCCGGATTCCAATCAGACGGAGATCCTTTTCACAGGCCGGCCCCACATTCGGGAGGTCGGTCAGACGCAGCAAATGATTGCGGTCGACCTTGGTGGGGTTCATTGCGGTAGGTGCACCTCGGAAAAGTGGATGACGTCAGCCCGGCTGACGGACGCGCAGCCGTTCCAGCACGCCATCGAGCGTGTCCAGATCGGTGTAATGGATGACCAGTTTGCCCCGGCCACCGCGGCCGTGGGCGATCGCCACCTTGGTGCCCAGCGATTCGGACAGCTCGGTCTCCAGCGAGGCGATGTCGGCCTGCGGCGCGCTCGGACCCGGCTTGGCCTTGCGCGCGCCCGGCACCTTGCCGGCGGCGAACTGCTGCGCGCGGTGCTCGACTTCGCGCACCGACCAGCCCTCATCGGCCGCGTCCTGGGCCAGTTTGGTGGCCAGTTCCGGCGCCAGCGTCAGCAGCGCGCGGGCATGGCCCATTTCCAGGCGGCGGGTTTCCAGCAGCACGCGCACCCCGACCGGCAGATCGATCAGGCGCAGCAGGTTGGACACCGAAGCGCGCGAGCGGCCCACCGCCTGCGCCGCTTCGGCGTGGGTCAGCGAGAACTCGCTGACCAGCCGTGCCAGCGCTTCGGCTTCTTCCAGCGGATTGAGGTCTTCACGCTGGATGTTCTCGATCAGCGCCATCGCGATGACGGTGCGGTCTTCCAGCTCGCGTACCACCGCCGGCACTTCGTCCAGCCCGGCCAGGCGCGAGGCGCGCCAGCGGCGTTCACCGGCGATGATTTCGTATTTGCCGCCCTCGATCTGGCGCACCAGGATCGGCTGGATCACGCCCTGGGCGGTGATCGACTCGGCCAGCTCGGCCAGCTTGCCTTCGTCCATGTCGCGACGCGGCTGGTACTTGCCCGGCTGCAGGGCATCGATAGGCAGCTTGCGCAGCACTTCCCCCGGCTGCGGCTCGGCCACGGCGGCAACAGAGACCGGTGTCACCGCGCCGCGCGGGCCCAGCAACGCATCCAGCCCGCGGCCCAGACCGCGCTTCTTCGCCGTACTCATCAGACAGCCTCCGCGGCGTGGACGGCCGGTTTGCGTTCGGTGTTGCGGCGGATGATCTCGCCGGCCAGGCCCAGATAGGCCACCCCGCCACGCGAACCGCGGTCATAGCCGACGATGCTCTGGCCATGGCTGGGGGCCTCGGCCAGGCGCACGTTGCGCGGCACGATGGTGCGGAACACGCGGTCGCCGAAGTATTCGACCAGCTGCGCGGACACCGCGTTGGCAAGGTTGTTGCGCACATCGAACATGGTGCGCAGCACGCCTTCGATCTCCAGCGCCGGGTTCAGGTTGATCTTCAGCGCCTCGATGGTTTCCACCAGCGCGCTCAGGCCTTCCAGCGCGTAGTACTCGCACTGCATCGGCACGATCACCGAATCGGCGGCGGCCAGCGCGTTGAGCGTGAGCAGCGACAGCGCCGGCGGGCAGTCGATCAGGATGTAGTCGTATTCCTCGCGGATCGGTGCCAGGGCGCGCTTGAGCCGCTGCTCGCGCTCGCTCTGGTTCATCATCTGGATTTCGGCCGCGGTCAGGTCGATGTTGCCCGGCAGCAGGTCGAAGCCTTCCGGGGTTTTCACCCGCACGTCGGCAGCACTGATCTCGCCCAGCAGCAGATCGCAGGTGGACGCGGCGACCTCACGCTTGTCCACGCCACTGCCCATGGTCGCATTGCCCTGCGAATCCAGGTCGACCAGCAGCACGCGCTTGGGTGCGGCGGCAAGGGAAGCAGCCAGATTGACGGCCGTGGTGGTCTTGCCGACGCCGCCTTTCTGGTTGGCGATGGCGATGATGCGAGCCATGCAGGAGAGCCTCGTAGGCGGGTTGGGACTGGGCATTATGCGGCTAGCGGCGCGCAGGCGGAAATCGGCGCGCGCACCCGCGCGCCGGCAACCACCGGCAAACGGGGCCCGCCGGCACCGCTGACCGCGCGCTCGGAACGCTGCGGCGGAAGCGTGATGACGGTCTCAGCGGCGCTGGACCACCACCAGATGGCGGTCGCCCACCAGCCCGGGTACCTGCAGCGGACGCACTTCCAGCACCTGCCAATCGGCCGGCAACTGGGCGATTTCCTCGTGCGGGTAGACGCCTTTCATCGCCAGCAGCTGCCCTCCCGGCCGCAGCAGGTGGCCACCGACGGCGATGATGCCGGCCAGGGTATCCATCGCCCGGGCGGTGAGGTTGTCGTAGGCGCCCGGCTCCTCCAGCGCCTCGGCCCGGGATTCGGCCACCCGCGCGTTGCCCAGCCCCAGCTTGCGTACCGCCTCGCGCAGGAAGCGGGCCTTCTTGCCGTTGCTCTCCACCAGCGTGACCTGCAGCTGCGGGTGGGTGATGGCCAGCGGAATGCCCGGCAAGCCCGGGCCGGTTCCCAGATCGGCCAGACTGCCGGAATCGACATGCGAGGCCATCGCCAGCGAATCGAGCAGGTGGCGGGTCACCATTTCGCGCGGGTCGCGGATGGCAGTGAGATTGTAGGTGCGGTTCCAGCGCACCAGCAGGGCCAGGTAGGCCAGCAGCGGCGTGGCCAGAGCGGTGTCCAGACCCATGGCCTGCAGGCCGCGCGCCAGATCGGTGGCGACTTCCGGCGGAAGGGAGATGTCATTCATGGGCGAATTATCGCAGGCCCGATGCCGCTTCCGCCGCCTCCCGCCTGGCTGACAGTGAAATAAGGCCCCGAACCATGAGGTTCCACGACCTGCCGGCACCCTGTCCGCGCCGTACGACCGGCGCCCGCGCCCACGACGCCCGGCCTCACAGCGGATACCACGCCAGCGCCGCGCGAAAGTCCGCCGTGGCCTGCCACTCGTGCAGGTGCCAGTGGCGGGCCTGGCCCAGCCCCGGATCGCACCAGGCCAGCACCAGCGCGCCGGCCGCCGTCGGCGCGAACTGCAACTTGTGCAGGCCGAAGGAGATGCCATGCCCGTGCGCCTTGAGCAGCGCCTCCTTGGCGCACCACACGCGGAAGAACCAGTGCTCGCAGTCGGCGTCATCCAGTCCCAGCAGCCATACGATCTCATCGGGATGGAAGAAGCGGCCGATCACCTCGCGCATCTGCCGGCGCGGGCGCTGCTGCTCCAGATCCACGCCCAGCCGCGCGCCCTTGCCCAGCGCCACCAGCAGATGCCCGCCGCTGTGGCTCCAGCCGGTGCCGTAATGGTCCAGCGCGCCGATCAGCCAAGGCCGGCCGCGCTCATCACGGGTCAGCGGCAGCGCCTGCGGTGTCATACCCAGTTCGGCCGCCAGCACCTCACGAGCCTGCGGCTCGCCGCGCGTACCCGGGGTATGCGGCAGCATCCACACCTGCACCGGTTCGAACCGCCAGGACGGCCATGGCCCCCGGTTCATGCTGAATGGAACCGGGCAGGGGTCGACAAGGTTTTCACGGCGCCGCGCGTTGACTGTAGGCCCCGCACCGGCACAGGTGCTTTTAGGCAGGGAGAATCAGGCATGGGCCTCATCATCTGGTTGATCGTCGGTGGCGTCGTGGGTTGGCTGGCCAGTCTCATCATGCGCCGCGATGCACAGCAGGGCATCCTTCTGAACATTGTCGTGGGCATTATCGGCGCGATGATTGCCGGCTTCTTCTTCAGCGGCGGCAGCATCAATGCGGCCATCACGCTGCGCTCGTTCCTGTTGTCACTGGTGGGGGCGGTAATTCTGCTGGCCATCGTCAACCTGTTCACCCGCAAAAGCGTGCGCTGAGCCCGGCGCGCAATCACGGATCGGCACGGCCCGACTGGCAACAGCCGGGCCGTGGCTGATTGCCGGCGCGAACCGCCCCGCTCCGGCCAGGGCCGCAGCCGTCAGCCCAGTTGCACCCATGCCGGGGCATGGTCGCTGGGGCGCTCCCAGGTGCGTGGCTCGCGGTCGATGCCCGCGGCCACCGCACGCGGCTTGAGCGCCTCGGACACCAGGGTCAGGTCGATGCGCAAGCCCAGATCGCGGCGGAAGCCGGCCGCACGGTAGTCCCACCAGCTGAACACACCGGCGGCGTCGTTGTGCAGCCGGAACGCGTCATGCAGCCCCAGGGCCAGCAATTTCTCCAGTGCGCCACGCTCCGCCGCCGAGGTGAGAATGTGCTCCTCGTTCCACACGGCCGGGTCGTGCACATCGCGCGCGTCCGGGGCGATGTTGAAATCGCCCAGCACCACCAGCTGCGGATACTTCTGCAGCTCGGCGGCAATCCAGTCGTGCACCGCCTCCAGCCAGCGCAGCTTGTAGGCGTACTTGTCGGTACCGATATCCTGGCCGTTGACCACATACAGGTTGATGATGCGCACGCCATCGACCGTGCCGGCGATCACCCGCTTCTGCTCGTCCTCGAAGCCGGGAATGCCGATCTGCACGTCCTCGATCGGTTGCCGCGCCAGCAGCGCGACACCGTTGTAGGTCTTCTGCCCGGCGAACACGTTGCGGTAGCCCAGTTCGAGCAGGCGTGTGTCCGGGAATTTGTGGTCCTCCAGCTTGGTTTCCTGGATGCCGACCACGTCGGGGGCGAAGCCGGCCAGCCACTGCTCCAGATGCGGCAGGCGGACGTTGAGCGAATTGACGTTCCACGAAGCGATTTTCATGGCAGTGATTCTAATCCGGCGCCCTCGCAAAGGGAGGCCAGTTCCCCTGCAAAGGGCAACAAAGCCTATCTAGTGAATATTGGGGAATACACTTTTTCAGCGTTCCGATTCGCGCAGACTGCCCGTGGAGATGAGGGGAAGCCATGCGTAGCAAGCTGTTTGTACCCGGCGCACGTCCGGAACTGTTCGACAAGGCGATGGCCGGCCCGGCCGACGCCTTGTCCCTTGATCTGGAAGATTCGGTACCCGAGGCGGGAAAGCAGGCCGCCCGTGAAGAGGTGGCCAGCTTCCTCGCCCGCACCGACATCACCGCCCCCGGCAAGCGTCTCATCGTCCGCACCAATGGCAGTGACAGCCCGCACTTCGCCGCCGATCTTGCCGCCGTGGCTGTGCCCGGCCTGTGGCTGCTGAACGTACCCAAGATTGAATCGGTCGCGCAGATTCGCCACATCGCTGCCGCGCTGGACCAGGCCGAGATCGCCAACGGCGTCACCCGGCCGATCGGCCTGCTGCTCAATATTGAAACCCCGCGTGGCCTGCGCCTGGCCGCTGAGCTGGCCACGGCGCATTCGCGCGTGGCCGGCCTGCAGCTCGGTCTGGGTGACATGTTCGCGCCCAACGGCATTGCGCGCGATCCGGCCAACGTGCACTTCACCCTCTCCGTATTGAAGATGGCCGCCGCCGAAGCGGGTGTGTTCGCCTGCGATGGCGCCTGGCCAGATGTGGCCGACAGTGAGGGTTTCCGTATCGAAGCAAAGATGGCGCAAAGGCTGGGCTTTATCGGCAAAAGCTGCATCCATCCCAGCCAGGTGGCATTGGCGAACGATATCTTCCGCGTTCCCCAGGCGCTGATCGAAGAGGCAGAGCGGATTGTGGCCGCGGCGGCCAAGGCCAGTGACAGCGGCCGCGGCGCATTCCTGTTCGAAGGCCGGATGATCGACCTGCCTTTTCTGCGTCGCGCCGAAGCATTGCTCGCCGCAGCGCGCCCCGTCTCAATCTAGATCGCTTCCGTCGACGTTCGAATTCCTTCTGCCTATCGTGCGGCGGCCCTGTCCGGACCCGCCCACCTTTTACCCGGTCCTTCCATGTCCAGATCCGCGGCCTGCGCTTTCGTCCCCACCCTGCTCCGATACTGCGCACACCCACTGCGCATGATCGCCATCACCATGCTGTTCATGGTCAGCAGTACCGTGGCAGCCGAGAGCCTGACTACGGTAAGCGCCGGCACCCTGCCGCCGTTGCCGGGGAATGTCGCCCCGGAGGAACTGCTCAGCATCGATGGCCGTACCGTGGCGCTCGGCAAAGGTCAGGCATGGGCACTGCGCGCCGACAACAAGGCCTGGGAACTGCTGACGGGCAAGATCGATGCAACGGTACACGGGGCCATAGCCGCAGGCGGACGGGCCTATCTGCTGGAAGGCAGCGCCGCAGGCACCAGCGATCGCCTGCAGCCACTCCAGCTGCAAAAGAACGATCTGAAGAAGGGCAGTGCGGTGCCACTGCCGCTGGCATTGACCTCGACCCATGCCACCGTGCTGGGCGATACGCTGTACCTGAGCGGCAATGACGATACGGGCGCTACCCGTCTGTACAGCCGCAGCCTTGCAGCCTCTGCCACCAGCGCCTGGCAGCCGAAGACCGTCTGGCCGCAAACCGGCACACCCAGCGCGCTGCAGGCCCAGAGAGGCAGGTTGTATGCCGTGGTGGGTGGTGCACAGCAGAACGACCAGTTATGGCGCTGGTCCGCTGAAGACGGCTGGCAGTCGATGCCACCGCTGCAAGGCAAGCTCATCGACGGATCGATGCGCGCCCTGGGCCAGGCCCATCTGCTGATGCTGGTGAAAACTCCAGGCGGGAAGATCCAGGCCCGGACCTTCCACTCGATCACCAGTGCCTGGAACACGCTCGAAGATGCGCCCGCCATTGCCGCACCGCAGGCGATCACCAGCTGGGGCAATGGCCTGCTGTGGGCCAGCACCGGCGCTGGCGGCAGTCAATTCCAGTACGCACAGATAGAAAGCAGCAAACACCTGCTGCGCTGGCTCGACTGGGCAGTGATCATCGTCTATCTGGCAGCGATGCTCGGCATCGGCGCCTGGTTCTATTTCCAGGAAAAACATGGCAGCACCTCCGACTTTTTCGTCGGCGGTCGCAGCATTCCTTTCTGGGCCGCCGGCATCAGCCTGTATGCCACCAACACAAGCTCCATCAGCTTCATCGCCATTCCTGCCAAGGCTTTCGAGACGAACTGGCAGTACATGACCAACAACCTGATCGCCGTTCTGGGCCTGATGTTCGTGGCGATCTGGATCGTGCCACTGTTACGCCGCCTGGACCTGATGAGCGTCTTTTCCTATCTGGAAACCCGTTTCCATCCGACCATCCGCATGCTGGCCAGCGGGCTGTGCATCGTCATGCAGATCGGCAGCCGGATGAGCGTGATCCTGTTTCTGCCGGCGCTGGCGATCTCCACCATCACCGGTATTGATGTGGTCTGGAGCATCCTGCTGATGGGGGTGTTCACCATCATCTACACCACGATGGGCGGCATGAAAGCGGTGATCTGGACCGACTTCGTGCAGGTGTTCGTGATGTTCGGCGGCGCCATCTTCGCCATCGGCTTCATCATCCAGCAGATCAACGGCGGCATGCCGGAGTTCCTGTCCACGGCCATGGCCGAAAACAAGACCCAGCTGTTCGATTTCAGCTTCGATCTGACCAAAGCCACGGTATGGGGCTTCATCTTCCTGGTCGTGTTCGACGTGGTGCTGACGTTCCCCAAAGACCAGGTGTTGATGCAGCGCGTGCTCTCGACCAAGTCCGACAAGGAAGCCGGACGTTCCATCTGGACGTTCGCGGCGATGATGATTCCCGGGGGCTTTGTTTTCTACGGCATTGGCACCGCTTTGTGGGTGTATTACAAGAACAATCCGGAACGACTCAATCCCCTCCTGCCGATTGATGCCACGTTTCCGCTGTTCATCGCGGCCGAACTGCCGATGGGGGTGACCGGACTGATCATCGCCGGTATCTTCGCCGCCGCGATGTCCACGCTGTCGAGCATCATCAACAGCGTCTCCACACTGGCCTCTGTCGACTTCTACGAGAGGCTTAAAAAGAATCCGACTCCCAAGCAGAGCGTCCGGTTTGCCGAGTGGATCGGGGTGCTGGTCGGTTTGATCGCCATCGGTATCGCACTGGTGATGAGCAGGTATGACATCCATTCGCTGTTCGATGTCTCCATCGAACTGGCGGGACTGCTCGGCGGCGGTTTCGCCGGTGCCTACACGCTGGGCATGTTCACCCGCCGTGCCAACTGGCAGGGCGTGGCGATCGGCGTAGCCGGCAGCATTCTCATCACCCTGATTTTCTGGTCGATGAGTCTGGTCCATCCGTACTTCTATCTGGCCATCTCCATCCTGCTGTGCATCGTTATCGGCTATCTGGCCAGCCTCTTCTTCCCACCGCCGGCAGCCTCGCTGAAGGGTCTGACCATCTACAAACAGGACACGGCATAACGACCCCTGGGCGTTGAACCATGACCTTGGTCCATCGCACCGGCTGGTCGGCTGATGTAGCGTGCTTGGCAGCTGAGAGGTAGATCGTGGAAACCCAGTTCCTCAATACATTCGTCACCGTGGTCGATCGTGGCTCGATGGCCGCCGCCGCACGTTTGCTGCACATCACGCCGGCCGCCGTGGCCCAGCAGATTCGCACCTTGGAACGCGAACTGGGCGTGCCGCTGATCGCCCGCGCCGGACGTACGGTGAGCGTGACCGAGGAAGGCGCGCGCATATTGCAGCGCGCGCGCGACCTGCTGCGCAACGTCGCCGACCTGCGCAGCGTGGCGAACGAGAACGATCTGGCAGGCGAATTGCGTTTGGGCGCGTGCCCCACCGCACTGGCCGGACTGCTGCCGGACATCCTGTCGCGGATGGTGGCCACATTCCCCCAGATCAACGTCTTCATCAAACCCGGCTATTCGGCGGACCTGTACCGCGCGGTGGAAGGCGGCGACGTGGATGCGGCGATGGTGATGCAGGCACCCTTTCCGCTGCCCAAGACCTGCAACTGGCAGCTGCTGCGTGAGGAACCACTGGTGGTACTGGCGCCGGCCCGTTTTGCCGGGCGCGACCCACACGAATTGCTCTGCGAGCAGCCACTGATACGTTACGACCGCCATGAATGGGGTGGCCGGCAGGCCGACGAGTATCTGCGCCAGGCAGGGATCGTGCCGCGCGAGCGTTTCGAACTCAACGCCTTGAACGCCATCGCGGTGATGGTGGACCGGGGCCTTGGCGTATCGCTGGTTCCGGACTGGGCCAGACCGTGGCCCGAAGGGCTCAATGTCGTGCGCATCCCTTTGCCGCTGCCCAGCGAACCGCGCCGGATCGGCGTGGCCTGGTCGCGATCTTCGGTGCGGATCCGGCTGGTCAACGTGTTGCTGGAAGAAGCCCGCGCCGCGTTGAACGAGCGTCAGCGCTGAAACAGCGGTCCTGCGCCTGTGCGCAGGGGGCGATAAGCAACAAACCCTAGGGAATGAACATAGATAGCCTCGGTTCTATCACCCTGGAGCCGGCTCTAGTCTCACGCGTATTGCCGGTTGTGCTTGCAGCGCCCTGGGAGGGACGTACACACGGGTCGGCGACCTGGACGCTTGCGTCCATGCAAACCATTCGGCGCTGACAATCCCCAATTGTCCCCGCTGTTTTTTTCCAACGGGGGAGAAATCAATGATCAAGCCACTTTCCGCAGCCATCAGTGCGGCACTGCTCGCATGCGTGATGAGTCCTGCCCAGGCGCAGGACAAGAACGCCACCGACCTGGACCAGGTCATCGTCACCGGTACCCGCACTCCTGTTGCGATCGACAAGGTCCCCGGCGCGGTCACCCTGGTGACCCCCGAACAAGTACAGCGCACCCTCAACCTGACCGAAGACGCCACTGCGGTGCTCGCACGCATGGTGCCGGGCTATTCCGAATCCTCGCAGGCGATGAGCAACTCCGGTGAGACCCTGCGCGGCCGCATCGCGCTGCGCCTGTTCGATGGCGTGCCACAGGGCTCGCCGCTGCGCGAGGGCAACCGCAACGGCACATTCACCGACATGGGCGTCATCGGCCGGATCGAAGTCATCAATGGTCCCTCGGCCGCCGAGGGCATCGGTGGTGCCGGTGGCGTGATCAACTACCTGTCGAAGAATCCGGACGTGGACGGCCACGAGACCACCGTGAGCACGCGCTACGGCACCCAGTTCAAGAATGACAGCGCGCAGTCCAAGATCGGCATCATGCATACCTACAAGGGTGATGCGGCCGACTTCCTGGTCAGCGGTGCCTACATCGACCGCGGCGTGGCTTACGACGGCGACGGGCGCCGGGTTGGCCTGAACACCTCCGGCTCGCTGTCCGATTCGTACAGCAAGAACCTGTTCATGAAGGGCGGCTACAACTTCGGCGAAGGCCAGATGCAGCGCATCCAGGCAAGCTACAGCAACTTCCATATCGGCGGTAAGCACAACTACAAACCGGAGGAAGGCTGCCGTTTCGATCCGGTCGAATGCCCGGTGCCGTCCACCAACACCGCCGTGAAGGGCTCCATCGCCGGGTCACTGGCCGAGTTCAATGATTTCGAACAGTTCGCGGCCAAGTACACCAACGCCGACTTCTTCGGTGGCGACCTGAGCGTGGACGCCTATTGGGCACAACAGGCCATGCGCTACGTGCCTGAGAACGGTTCGGATCGCCAGCTGGTCAAGCCGGCGCCACCGGAAGCCGAGCGTATCTGGGACCAGTCCGAGATCAACAGCGAGAAGAAGGGGCTGCGCTTCGGCTACGCCTACAACGACCTGCTCAAGGTGGAGGGGCTGCGCCTGCGCGCCGGCCTGGATCTGGTGGAAGACACCGCTGAACAGCGCCTGGCACTGACCAACCGCCTGTGGGTGCCGCCGATGAAGTACACCAGCCTCGCCCCCTATGCCCAGCTGAGCTGGGATATCGGTCCGGTGACGCTGGATGCGGGCATCCGCCGCGAAGACGGCGAGCTCGAGATCGACAGCTACACGACCGTGGCCTTCCGCGACAATACCCGTGTGCAGGGCGGCAAGATGGATTACAAGGCCAACATGCCCAACTTCGGTGCGATCTGGCGCATCAGTGATGAGTGGTCGGTGTTCGCGTCGTACTCGGAGGGCTTTGGCATTGCCAACGTCGGTATTCCGCTGCGCAACATCCAGGCCAACAGCCCATGCAAGGCCGTGTCCTGTATCGCCGACCTGCAGCCGTTGATCACCGAGAACAAGGAAATCGGCTTCAACTGGCGTGGCGCCAAGGGCCAGGTCGGCGCGTCGGCGTACCGCTCGACCTCCGACTTCGGCTCCACCTTGACCATCGACAAGGTCACCGAAGACTTCATCCTCACCCGTGCTCCGGTGGAGATCGAAGGCATCGAGCTCAACAGCGCCTGGACGTTCAACGACCAGTGGAAGGCCACCTTCCTGTACTCGCGCATCCGCGGCCAGACCCAGTACTACGCAGGTTCGGGCCTGGTGAAGGAAATGGGCATCCTGGACATCTCACCGGACAAGGTGAACGCCTCGCTGACCTGGACCCCGGCCGACAACCTCAACGCCACGCTGGGCGTGAGCAAAACCTTCAGCCGCGACCTCCGTGAGACCTTCACCAATCCGACCAACGGCGATGTCTATGAGAACGAAGAGAGCACCTACGGCTATGCGCTGTGGGATCTCAGCGTGAACTACGACACCGGCCGCTATGGCCAGCTGTCTGTAGGCATCGAGAACCTGTTCGACAAGCAGTACGTGCTGACCTGGTCGCAGCTGCCGGGCTGGCAGAACTACTTCTCCGGCCGTGGCCGGATGGTTTCTCTGAGCCATACCATCAAGTTCTGACAGAGGCTTGATGCATAGAGCGCCGCCGCTTTGGTGGCGCTTTTTTTTTCGCGCGCCCCGTTGGCGCCAGCCGCACCACCACCGCGTTTTGGAGAGAGAGCGCACCATGAAGAACCTGTTGTCATCGAGCATAACCCTGGCCTTGCTGCTGTCGGCAAACGCACACGCACAGGACACCACAGTGGCAGATCGCGACAAACCCAGCGCCACCACGCTGGACAACGTCATTGTCACCGGCACCCGTGCGCCCAAGGCGGTGGACCGCATCCCGGGCGCAGTCAGCATCATCAGTCTGCAGGAGTTGAACAATTCGCTGAGTCTGACCGAGGACGCCACCGCGGTACTGACGCGCACGATTCCCGGCTACTCCGAATCGACCCAGGCACTGACCAACTCCGGTGAAACCCTGCGCGGCCGCATCGCGCTGCGCCTGTTCGACGGCATTCCGCAGACCTCGCCGCTGCGTGAGACCAACCGTGCCGGCAGCTTCACCGACCTGGGCGTGATCGGCCGCATCGAAGTGGTCAACGGCCCCTCCGCGGCGGAAGGCGTGGGCGCGGCGGGCGGCATCATCAACTACATTTCCAAGACACCGGAAGAAGGCAGCCACACCAACGTCAGTACCCGCTACAGCAGCCAAGGCCGCGACGACAGCGAGGGCTGGAAGGTCGGCCTGACCTTCGGCCACAAGGAGGACGCCTACGACCTGCTGCTGTCCACCTCGTTCGTGGACCGTGGCATGGCCTATGACGCCAAGGGCCGCAAGATCGGCATGCGCGGCTCAGGCACGATCAACGATTCCGAGTCCAAGAACCTGTTCCTGAAAGTGGGCACCAACTTCGGCGAAGCGGACATGCAGCGCCTGCAGGCCACGCTCAGCCGCTTCAACCTGACCGGCAAGGGCAACTACACCGGCATCAACGGTGACCGTGCCAACAATGTCACCTCGACCTCGATCGCCGGCACCCCGCTGGGCGCCAAGACCGAGTTCAACAATTTCAACCAGTTCTCGCTGTCCTACAGCCACGCCGATTTCTTCGGCGGCACCCTGCTCGCCGACGCCTACCGCGCCGATCAGGCGATGCGCTATCCGGCCGAGAACGGCTCGGACAAGCAGGACCCGCTGTTCGCACCGCTCGGCCAGCTGGTCGACCAGTCCGAAGTCAATTCGGAAAAGCGCGGCGTGCGCACCTCGTGGACCCGTGGCGAGCTGTTCGGCGTTGAAGGGCTGGAACTGCGTGCCGGTGTGGACGTGGTCAAGGACCTCACCGACCAGCGGCTGGCACTGACGCAGCGCGTGTGGGTACCGCCGATGGAGTACACCAGCACCGCGCCGTATGCCCAGCTGTCGTGGGACATCGGCCCGTTGACGGTCAGTGGCGGCCTGCGCCAGGAAGACGGCAAGTTGAGCGTGGACAGCTACACCACCACCTACTACAACAAGCGCGTGTTCGTGGAAGGCGGCAAGCTGGACTACAAGGCCGATCTGCCCAACCTCGGCGTGGTCTATCGCTTCACCGACCAGCTGTCGGCCTATGCCTCCTATTCGGAAGGCTTCAGCCTGCCCAACGTCGGTATTCCGCTGCGCAACATCAACAAGCCGGGTCAGAGCGTCAGCGGCATCCTCGATCTGCAGGCGATCATCGTCGAGAACCGGGAAATCGGCTTCAACTGGCGCACCGGCAACGCCACATTCAGTGGCTCCTACTACCGCAGCGACTCGGACTTCGGTGTGTCGCTGAGCACCGATCCGGTCACCGGCGATTTCGTCATGAACCGCGGCCCGGTCAAGATCAACGGCATCGAGTTCAGCGGCAGCTACGACTTCAGCGATGACCTGAAGGTCAATGCGATGTACTCGCACATCGTCGGCAAGACCTGGTTCACCAAGAACGGGCCGCTGGACAAGCGCATGGGCGCCAACGATGTCAGTCCGGACAAGATCGGTGTGAACCTGTTCTGGCGCCTGGCACCGCAGGTTGATCTGAACCTGGGCGCGATGACCCTGCTCTCGCGCACCCTCAACCAGGGCAAGAGCGGCGCCGAACACACCTCCGGGCGCACCCTGCTCGATGTGAGCATGAACTACGACACCGGCCGTTTCGGCAAGCTGACCCTGGGCGTGGAGAACCTGCTCAACAAGCAGTACATCCTCACCACCTCCGAGGCCAGCAACAGCAACGACGACTGGATGGCCGGTCGCGGTCGCGTGTTCTCCCTGTCGCATAACATCAACTTCTGATGAGCGACCTCACAGCCAGGGGCGTGCGCCTCCGTCATCGCGATCATGCCGGCCCCGGTGGCCGGCGTGACGCGGTGTGGCTGTACCGCGGTGCCTGGGGCCTGGCCCTGGGCGCCGTGCTCTGTTTGACGGGATTGCCGCTGGTGGCCTGCGCCACCGCGCCCAGCAGCGCCGCGCTACCAGTGGCACCGGTGGCCCTGCCAGCGGCACCAACGCTGCCGGCAATCGACGACTTCCTGCGCGATGCAACTGCCGAGCGCGGCTATCCCGGCGCGGTCGCACTGATCCTGCACGACGGAAAGACCGTGCATGCCGCCAGCTATGGCTGGCAGGATCTGGCACATACCCGGCCAATGCGCCGTGACAGCATCTTCCGCATCTACTCGATGACCAAGACCGTGGCCTCGGTCGCGGCACTGATGTTGATGGACGAGGGCAAGCTGGGTCTGGACGATCCGGTGGCACGTCACCTCCCCGAATTTTCCAAGCTGCAGCTGTTCACCGGCGGCAGCGCCGCCGCCCCGCAACTGCGCCCGGCAACCCGCACCCTCACCGTGCGTCATCTGCTCACCCACACCGCCGGCTTCGCCGCCGGCGGCGAGGGGTTCGAAGCGGTGACGCAGCTGCTGGAACAGCACCGGGTGCGCGAGGTGGACACGCTGGCCGAGTACGCCGCACGCTTGAGCCAGGTGCCACTGGCCGCCGAACCCGGCACCCGCTTCCGCTACGACAGCACCTCCACCGAGACCCTGTCGCGACTGGTGGAAGTAGTCGCCGGTATGCCCTTCGAGCAGTTCCTGCAACAACGCATCTTCACCCCGCTGGGCATGCTCGATACTGGCTTTGAAGTGCCGCTGGCACAGCGCGCGCGGGTGGTCGAGCTGACCACGATGGGCGATGGCGCCACGCTGGTGCTGGCCGATGAAGCGCATGCACGTGCACCCGGCACCGCGTTGCGGCCCTATCGCAGCGGCGCCGGCGGGCTGTACTCCACCGCCGATGACTACGGCCGTTTCGCGCAGATGCTGCTCGATGGCGGCCAGTCCCATGGCGTGCGCCTGCTCCGCGCCGATACCGTGGCGCTGATGCTGCAGAACCAGCTGGTGCACACCGCGCTGCCCAAGCCGGTCACCGAATTCAGCGATGCCGAGGGCTTCGGTCTGGGCGGCTCGGTGCTGTTGGATCCGGCATTGAAAGGCCGCACCGCCGCGCCCGGCGCGTTCGGCTGGTCCGGTGCCGCCTCGACCTATTACACGATCGACCCGGGCAAAAAACTGGTCGCGATCCTGATGCTGCAGCACCTCCCCGGCGGCGCACAGGATCTGCCGCGCATCAGTACCCGGTTCTACAACCTCGTCGATGAGGCGATACATCCATGACCCAGATCCAGCCCCGCACTGTACTCGTCGCCGGCTCGGCCAATCTCGATTTCGTCGTACGTGCCTCGCACGTGCCGGCCCCGGGTGAAACCGTGCTCGGCCGGGAGTTCCGCACCTTCCCTGGCGGCAAGGGTGCCAATCAGGCGGTGGCCTGCGCGCGCGCCGGTGGCACCGCCACGCAGATGCTGCTCGCCCTGGGCCAGGACGACTTCGCCAGGCCGATTGAAGCTTCGCTGCATGACGCCGGCGTGCTGCTGCACACCGTGCGTGACGCTGCATTGCCAACCGGCACCGCCTTCATCTGTCTGTCCGACGACGCCGAGAACGCGATCACCGTCGCGCCCGGCGCCAACATGGCACTGCGCGCCGAACACCTGCCAGCGCTGGACGGCATCGGCTGGCTGCTGCTCCAGCTGGAGACACCGTTGGACACGGTCACCGCCTATGCACGCGCCGCGCGTGCGGCCGGGGTCAAGGTCGCGCTCAATGCGGCCCCCGCGCAACCGCTGCCCGATGCGCTGCTGGCGCTGCTGGACATGCTGATCGTCAATGAGGGCGAACTGGCGGTGGTGGCCGGCAACCCTCCGGATCTGGCCACCGGGCTGGCGCGCGTGGACGTGCCATGCGTGATCGTGACGCTGGGGGCACGGGGGTGCCTGGCACGCGTGGACGGGCAGATCCTGCTGCAACCGGCATTCCGGATCGAGCCGCTGGATACCACCGCTGCCGGCGACACCTTCTGCGGCGCGTTGATCGCATCGCTGGCCCGCAATTCCCGGCTGCAAGATGCCCTGCTGATGGCCAGTGCCGCTTCGGCGCTGACCTGCACCCGGCTGGGCGCGCAGTCGAGCATTCCTACCTTCTCCGAAGTTGCCGCGTTGCTGGCGGACCGCACCCGCCGACCCGGTGATGACGCCCATGCCGCGCTCGCGGCATGGTGCGCGCTTTGATGCTTTTTCTTTCCGTTCCCTGCTGGATGCCTCGCCCATGACCATGCCTTATCAGATCCCCGACTACGACAATGAAGCAGCCGATCACGGGCGTGAGGCAGTCACCACCGAGTACAAATTCTCCCACGTCACCACCGGCCGCTACCTGCCCACGCCGGGCAAGGCGCCGGCCTGGCCGTTTGCCGACATCGGCAGCTGGATGATCGACGCCAATGCCTCGGCCGGCGACTGGCTGACCGAGCTGCGCGACTGGCGCACCGAGCACCTGGTGCGTCTGGGCTACACCGACGTCAATTACCGTCGCCCGGAACTGCAGTGGGCGCAGCGCAACTTCGTCCATGCGCAGATGATGGTCGAGGACCGCTACTTCTATGACGTGGAAACCGCGCAGTACACCGTGGACAAGTACCTGGACGACCTGGAGGCGCGCTTCGGCGGGCTGGATTCGGTGCTGATCTGGTACATCTACCCCAACATCGGCATCGATGACCGCAACCAGTTCGACCTGGCCCACACCCTGCCCGGCGGCATCGATGGCCTGAAGGCCGCGGTGCAGGCCTTCCAGGCCCGTGGGGTGAAGGTGTTCCTGCCGGCCAAGCCCTGGGATCACGGCACCCGCGACCCGGGTGTGACCCACTGGGACGGCCTGGCCGAAATCATCCAGTACACCGGTGCCGACGGCATCAACGGTGACACCTTCAACGGCGTGCCGCGTGCGTTCTTCGACGCCTGCGATGCCCGTGGCAACCCGGTGGTGGTGCAGCCCGAATCGACCATCAGCTCCGAAGAGCAGCTGATCTGGAACGTGCAGAGCTGGGGCAAGAAGGCCCCGGACGGCCCGGTGCCGCCGGTGTCCAAGTGGAAGTGGCTCGAACCGCGCCACATGGTCAACTACGAGAACCGCTGGGGCCGCAACCGCAACCACGACCTGCAGTACTGCTTCTTCAACGGCATCGGCTACAACGCATGGGAAAACATCTGGGGCATCTGGAACCAGTTCACCGACCGTGACGGCGAGACCCTGCGCCGCATCGCCCGCATCTACCGCCAGTTCCCGCAGCTGGTGGTGGCCATGGACTGGGCGCCGTACCAGGTGTGCCTGCAGGGCGGCATCTTCGCCAGCGTGTTCCCGGTCGCGGGCCTGGCCCTGCGCACCTTCATCAACCGCTTCGAATACGACGTGTGCGGCGAGCAGATCGCCATCGATCACGTCGACGGCACCCGCTACTTTGATGTCTGGAACGGCCGCGAGCTGAGCCCGGCGATACGTGATGGCAAGGCCTACCTGTCCTTCGACATCGAAGCGCGCGGCTTCGGCGCCGTGCTCAGCATAGCCACTGGCACCAACGTCGACGGTCTGGACGACTTCATTGCCTTGACGGCTGAAGCCAACGCCAAGCCGCTGTCGGCCTATTCGGGCGCCTGGAAGGCGCTGCCGCAGCAGATCGTGGACATCGCCCCGACCGCGCCGGCCGCCACGGCACCGGAAGGCATGGTCAGCGTGCCGGGCGGCGAGTTCGTGTTTGCCGTGGGCGGTGTGGAAATCGAAGGCTTCAACTGGGCCGGCCAGGACGTGCAGTACCCCTGGGAATCGGTGCCGCGCCGCCACCACCGCCAGGTGATGGACATCGCCCCGTTCCACATCGACCGCCACCTGGTCACCAATGCCCAGTTCAAGGCCTTCACCGATGCCACCGGCTATGCACCGGCCGACAACATCAACTTCCTGGCCCACTGGGTCGATGGCGCGCCGCGCGCCGGCTGGGAGAACAAGCCGGTGGTGTGGGTCTCGCTGGAAGATGCCCGCGCCTATGCCGCCTGGGCCGGCAAGCGCCTGCCGCACGAATGGGAATGGCAGTACGCCGCGCAGGGCACCGACGGCCGCAGCTATCCGTGGGGCAACGACTGGGATGACACCCGCGTGCCGCGCATCAACCGTGGCCGCCGCATCCTCCCCGCTGACGATGTGGGCAGCTTCCCACAGGCGGCAAGCCCGTTCGGCGTGGAAGACCTGGTCGGCCATGTCTGGCAGTGGACCGAGGAATTTGGCGACGAGCACACCCGCGTGGCGATCCTGCGCGGTGGATCAAGCTACCAGCCGCAGACCTCGCACTGGTACTTCCCGCAGGCCTACCGCTTGGACCAGCACGGCAAGTACCTGCTGATGGCCCCGGCCAAGGACCGCAGCGGCATGCTCGGCTTCCGCTGCGTGGTGGATGCGGCATGAGCGCGTCCATCACCTTCAGCCAGCAGCTGATCGCCCCGGCCGCCGTGCAGCTGGGGGGCGTGTTCGGCGACATGCTCGCGGCCAACCGGTCCGGGCGCCTGTCCAGCTTCATCGTGGACGAGAACAGCCCGTCGATCTCGATCTTCGGCCAGGCCCACAAGCAGCAGAACCAGGAAGGCGACTGGTACGGCGAACACGCCGGCAAGTGGCTCTCGGCCACCGCCCGTGCCGTGGCCCAGGGCGGCCAGCCGCAGCTGGAAGCCAACCTGCGCCGCGTGGCCGACTGGCTGATCAGCCAGCAGGATGCCGATGGCTACCTGGGCAATTACGCCGAAAACCGCCGCTTCACCGTGCCGCAGCCGCCCAAGCCCGAGAGCTGGAACGGCGAGCCGGCGCTGCGCACCTGGGACATGTGGACTCACAGCTACCTGCTGCTGGGCTTCATCGAGACCTGGCGTGCGCTGGGCGATGACGCCTACCTGCAGGCGGCGCGCCGCATTGCCGACCTGTGCTGGGACACCCTGGACGGCGGCATCGACATCACCACCCTGGGCAACCATCACGGCATGTCGGCCACGGTGTTGCTGGACCCGGCTGCCGACCTGTACCTGGTCACCGGCGAGCCACGCTATCTGGCGCTGGCCGAGAAGATCCTGCAGCAGGCCAATGCCAATCCGCGCCTGGCCTTGCTCGACAAGGGCATCGCCAACGAAGACGCGGCCTTCATCGCCACCGGCAAGGCTTACCAGCTGTCGTGGAACCTGGTGGGCCTGGCCAAGCTGTACAAGGCCACCGGCAACGCCGATTACAAGCGGGCCATCGACAACCTGTGGGACAACATCCGCGAGCAGCACCTGACCCTGGGCGGGGGCCCGTGGGGCGGCGTGGCGCATCGCTCGCGCGAGGTGTTCAACGCACCGCGTACGTTCTTCCCGCAGGCCTATGTGGAAACCTGCTCGGTACTGGCCTGGATGCAGCTCAACCGTGAACTGCTGGCCATCAGCGGCCACGCCCGCTATGCCGACGAGCTGGAGCGTACCGCCTACAACGACCTGCTGGCCGCGATGGCACCCAACGGTGAGGACTGGTGCTACTACACCTTTCCCAACGGCAAGCGCGTGCACACCACGTACTGGCGCTGCTGCAAATCCTCCGGTGCAATGGCGGTGGAAGAGCTGCCGCAGATCGCCTATGGCGTTGCAGCTGATGGCGGGCTGCGGGTAAACCTGTACGGGGCCGGCGAAGCCACGCTCCATCATGCAGATGCCGGCAAGGTGGTGCTGCAGCAGCAGACCCGCTATCCGTTCAACGGTGATATCAGCCTGCGGGTGACGCCCGAGCACAGCGCCAGCTTCGGCATCGGCCTGCGCATCCCGGCCTGGGCCGAGGACGCCCGCATCCAGGTCAATGGCATCAACGTACCGGTACAGGTTGGCGCGGATGGCTACGTGCAGCTGCAGCGGCAATGGAAGGCCGGTGATCTGGTCAGCGTGAAGCTGCCGATGCAGCCGCAGCTGCACCGCGCCGCCAACATCAATGTGCAGGAATCGCGTGCACCGGACGGTTCGCCGGTGGCACAGGAAGTACTGCGCTGGGAGTACATCGGCCTGAGCTACGGCCCGCTGGTCTATGCGACCACGCTGATCGATGGCTTCAAGACCGATGAAACGATAAAGCTGCCGGAAGGTGATCCCTCGCGCTGGCTGCAGGTGGGCCGAGACGACGGTGAAGGCGCGCCGGTGACAATGCAGCTGGAGTGCCGCGCGCCGCTGGCGTTCACACCGTACTACCGCTGCGGTGGACGTGAGCACGGTGCATGGCGCCTCACGTGGCTGTCATTGGCACCGCAATAAAGCTGTTGCCACCGTCTGCCCCCTGCAGGGTGCAGGCAGCGGTTGAGAGGAAGGCGTTGGCAAGGCGATCCCTGCTTTTTGTCCTCGCTGAAAATACCCGCACGATATGTTTCCTCCCGTGCACGCGGAGGAAACTGCGATCAAGGATTCGAGTGCAGCCCATGTCAGCAAGCAACAACCCATCTCCGTTCGACATCGCCCGGCGCGATGGTGCCCGCGGCCCGCTCAGCGGCGTGCGCGTACTGGACCTGAGCGCCTATATCGCCGGCCCGTACGGCTGCACCCTGCTGGCCGACCAGGGCGCGGAAGTGATCAAGGTGGAGCCACCGGTTGGCGACAATCTGCGCCAGTACCCGTCCACGCTGGAAGCCGAAAGCCGCGCGTTCCTGGGGGTGAACCGTTCCAAGCGCGGGGTGGTGCTGGATCTCAAGCAGTCCGACCAGCGCGCAGTACTGATGCGGCTGGTGCGCGAAGCCGACGTGCTGGTGCACAACTTCCGCCCCAGCGTTCCGGCCCGTCTTGGCATCGACTTTGAAAGCCTGCACAAACTCAATCCGCGGCTGGTGTATTGCTCGGTCACCGGGTACGGCGAGCAGGGTCCGCTCAAAGACAAGGCCGGATACGACCAGGTGCTGCAGACCATGACCGGCATGTGCATGATGCAGGGCAAGGCCGGTGGCGCCCCGGAAATCCTCTACGGTTCGGTGGTGGACTACTACGCCGCCGCGCTGGTGGCCGCCGGGGTGTCCTCGGCGCTGTACGAGCGCGAGCGCAGTGGCGAAGGCCAGTTCGTTGGCGTGTCGTTGCTGCGCAGCGCCTTGACCATGCAGTCGGCGCGGATGATCTGGGCCGAGGGTGAACCCGAAGTGGTGGGGCGCGACATGCGCTCGGGCGGTGTCACCGGCATCCACCCGACCGCCGATGGCTATCTTTATGTCTCGGCCAATACACCGCGGTTCTGGCAGGCCCTGTGCGAGAAGACCGGGTTGGCCGAACTGGCCAGCGACCCGCGCTACGACACCGTGCGCAAACGCGCCGAACACGCCAGCCTACTGCTGTCGCAGCTGCATACCGCACTGGCCGCGCGCAGCGCGCTGGAATGGGAAGCACTGTTCGGCGAAGAGGTGCCGTGCGCGGCCGCGCGCAAGGTCGAGGACATGTTCGACCACCCGCAGGTGCTGGCCGAGGACATGATCGCCTCGCTGCCGCACCCGCTGCTGGGCAGCTACCGCGGTATTACCCGCCCGATCGTGTTCGGCCGCACGCCCGGCCCGCAACCGTTCGCCGCTCCCGTCTTCGATCAGGACACCGCTGCCGTGGGCGCGCTGCTCGATGCCCCTTCCGCCGATTGACTGCAAGGAACACCGCATGACCTCGCCCTCCAAACTCGCCCAGCTGCGCGAACTGTCGATCGTCGTCGCCGATACCGGTGATTACGAGGCGATCAAACGCCTGCAGCCGGTTGACTGCACCACCAACCCCACGCTGGTGAGGAAAGCCCTCGACCTGCCGGTCTACGCGGGCCTGATCGAGCGCGAATTGCAGTGGGGCCAGGCCCAGTCCGGTGACAGGCAGGCTGTTGCCAACGCCGTGGTCGACCGCCTGACCGTGGGCGTGGGCACGATGCTGGCCGAGCTCGTGCCGGGCCGCGTCTCCACCGAGGTCGATGCCGACCAAGCGCACAACACCGAAGCGACGATTGCCAAGGCGCGCGAGTTCATCGCCATGTACGAGGCGGCCGGCGTGCCGCGCAGCAAGGTGCTGATCAAGATCGCCGCGACCTGGGCCGGGGTGGAAGCCGCGCGCGTGCTGCAGGCCGAGGGCATCGACTGCAACCTGACCCTGATCTTCAACCCGACCCAGGCGCTGGCCTGCGCCGAAGCCGGTGCGTTCCTGATTTCACCGTTCGTCGGCCGCATCCTGGACTGGTATGTGGCCAACGGCCAGACCCCAGCCAGCATCGACGAGGACCCGGGCGTGAAGTTCGTGCGCGGCGTCTACGCCGAGTTCAAGCGCCGCGGCTCGCCGACCGTGGTGATGGGCGCCTCGTTCCGCTCCACCGCACAGATCGAGGCGCTGGCCGGTTGCGACCGTCTGACCATCTCGCCGGACCTGCTGGAAACGCTGGGCGCCGATTTCGGCGAGCTGCCGCGCAAGCTGGTTGCTGGTGCTGCGGAAGCGGTGAATGCCGCCGCGATCGACCAGGCCCGGTTCGACGCCGATCTGGCCGCCGATCCGATGGCCACCGAAAAGCTGGCCACCGGTATTGATGCTTTCGCCAAAGATCTGAATGCGCTGCGGCAGATGATTGCCCTGCGTCTTGCCTGAGGTTATTGCCATGTCCCTGCGTATCCGTGGTCCGCTTTCCCGCATCATCGCCCTCGGTCTGTGCGCGCTGGGTAGCGCCTGCGCCACCGACCCGGCGTCTTCCTTCAGCGTGCCGGAGATCCGCCCCGGCGTTGCCCAGGGCTATCTGGAAACAGCACAGCTGCCCGACAGCATCGCGCTGCTGCCACCACCACCGGCAGCCGGCTCGGCCGCGTTCGCGCTCGATGAGCAGGTCAACCTGGCCCGCAATCTGCGCGGCACCCCGCGTTGGGAGCAGGCCATTGCCGATGCCAACCTGCAGTTCCCGGCGGCGGCATCGATCTTCGCCTGCGCCATCGGCACCGACGTCAGCGAACAGACCACGCCGCGCCTGTACGGCCTGCTGCGGCGTACCCGCACCGATGCCGCCGTGGTCAGCGACGCCGCCAAGCACCACTACAACCGCACCCGTCCGTTCGTGGCCAACGGTGAGTCCACCTGCACGCCGGACAAGGAAGCCGGTCTGGCCGAGAACGGTTCCTACCCTTCCGGGCATACCTCCATCGGCTGGGCGTGGGCGCTGATCCTGGCCGAGCTGGCGCCTGATCGCATCGACGCCATCCTGGCGCGTGGCCGCAGCTACGGTGAAAGCCGGCTGGTGTGCAATGTGCATTGGCACAGCGATGTGCTGTCGGGCCGCTTGATGGGCTCGGCGGTGGTTGCCCGTCTGCATGCCGATGCCCGCTTCCGCACCGATATGGACGCGGCGCGGAGCGAACTGGCGGCACTGCGCGCCCGCAATCCGGCTCCCCCTGCGAACTGCGCGGCCGAGGCGGCCGCGTTGGCGCAGCCGCTGCCGGTTACCGCGCACTGATTTCTTTAGGTGTTTCGCTGCCGACCGGACTCTCCCCCACCCGGCACACCGCGACCGTACGCAGACTCCACCGCGACCGGTCGCGGCTTTTTCTAACCGCCAGACGCCTCAGCGCGAGATCAGGTCGATGAAGCGCGCCACCTTGCGGTAGGGCGGACGCAGCAGATCGCTGCCGGCGCGCCGGCTCTGCCAAAGTACCGGCAGCCGCTTGCTCATCGCATCGAAGCCGGCCCTGCCATGGTAGGCGCCCATGCCGCTGGCGCCGATGCCGCCGAACGGCAGGCCGTTGATCGCAAAATGCAGCAAGGCATCGTTGACGGTGACGCCGCCGGCCAGGGTCTGGCCGAGGATCGTCTCCACCGTGGCCCGCTCATGGCTGAAGGGATACAGCGCCAGCGGGCGATCGCGGCCGTTGATCATGGCGATGGCCTCCTCCAGCGTGCGGTAGCTGCGGATCGGCAGGATCGGCCCGAAGATCTCCTCCTGCATCACCTGCGTGTCATCGCCGGGCTGGAGGATCAGCGTCGGCGGGAACAGCCGCTCGCGGCGGGCGCGCTCGCCATCGATCATCGCCAGTTCCACCACCTGCGCACCGCACGCACGCGCATCGCAGACATAGCCGTGCAGGCGCTGGTACTGCGCGTCGTTGATGATGCGGCTGTAGTCACGCGGGTCACTGAAGTCACCGTAGCGCTGGCGCACCTGCGCGCGCAGCGCCGTCACCAGCGCGGCCACGCGCGCTTCATCGATGAGCACATAGTCCGGGGCGATGCAGGTCTGTCCGGCGTTGAACCATTTGCCGGTGGCCAGGCGCGCGGCGGCCGTCTCCAGCGGATAGTCCGCGGCGATGATCGCCGGCGACTTGCCGCCCAGCTCCAGCGTCAGCGGAGTCAGATGCTGCGCGGCGGCGGCCATCACCTTGCGGCCGACCGCGGTGGAGCCGGTGAACACCAGATGGTCCAGCGGCAGGGCCGAAAACGCAGCGGCCACGGTGGCATCGCCCTGCACCACACGCACCCGCTCGGGCGGAAACACCTCGGCCAGCAGCGACTGCAGGAACGCCGAAGTCTGCGGCGTGTGTTCGGAGGGCTTGAGCAGCACGTGGTTGCCGGCGGCGATGGCCGTGGCCAACGGCACCAGCGCCAGGTTGACCGGATAGTTCCACGGCGAGATCACCCCGACCACGCCCACCGGCAGCGGCCGCACCTGCGCCCGCGCCGGCCAGAAGCGCCAACCCACGCCGACCCGCTCGGGCTTCATCCAGCCGCGCAGGTGCGCAAGCAGGTGATCGATCTCGCCGGTGACCGTCATGCCATCGGCGATCACCGACTCATGGTGCGAGCGGTGGCCGAAATCGGCGGCGATGGCCTCGCTCATCGCGCCGATGCGGGTCTTGAACACCGCGCGCAGCCGGCACAGGTCATCACGACGCTGGCGGTAGTCGGGCCGCTGCCGCAACCAGGCCTGGCGCAACTGCGCCAGGGTCTGGGTCAATGTGGTCTGTACGTCGCCGGGCGAATCCATCACAACCTCCCCAAGGTCAGCGGCCACTGTAAACCAGAGTGCGTCGCACAAAAAAAAAGGGCCGCCCGTCGCCGGGCGGCCCTTGGCCATCACTGCCGGAACCTCAGTGCGAGGACGCCTTGCTGGCGCCGATGCCGGTTTCGGCACGCACCTGCTGGGCCGGATAGGCGGCACGTTCGGCCTGTGCGTTCTTGCTCTTGTCGGTGATCGAGAACAGCCAGATGCTGACAAAGGCGATGGTCATCGAGAACAGCGCCGGGCTGGTGTACGGGAACGGCGCGCTGCCGGCCGGATTGCCCAGCGTGTCGACCCACACCGACGGCGAGAGCAGGGTCAGGATCAGCGACGAGGCCAGACCGAGCGAACCGCCAATGACCGCGCCGCGGGTGGTGCAATCCTTCCACAGCAGCGACAGCAGCAGCACCGGGAAGTTGGCCGAGGCGGCGATGGCGAAGGCCAGCGACACCATGAAGGCCACGTTCTGCTTCTCGAACACGATCCCCAGCAGCACCGCGATCACGCCCAGCACCAGGGTGGTGACACGCGAGACACGCAGTTCCGTGCCTGCGGGCGGCCTGCCCTTCATGATCACCGTCGCGTACAGGTCATGCGACACCGCCGAGGCACCGGACAGGGTCAGGCCGGCGACCACCGCCAGGATCGTGGCGAAGGCCACCGCGGAGATGAAGCCCATGAACAGGTTGCCGCCCACCGCCTTGCCAACCAGCACCGCGGCCATGTTCGGGCCGCCCTGGATGGTGCCGGTGACCGGATCGGCGTACTCGGGATTGGTCAGTACCAGTGCGATGGCGCCGAAACCGATGATGAAGATCAGGATGTAGAAGTAACCGATCCAGGTGGTTGCCCACAGCACCGATTTGCGGGCCTGCTTGGCATCGGGAACGGTGAAGAAGCGCATCAGGATATGCGGCAGGCCCGCGGTACCGAACATCAAGGCCATGCCGAAGGAGATGGCCGAGATCGGATCCTTGACGAAGCCACCCGGGCCCATGATCGCCAGGCCGGTACTGGCCGCTTCCTCCGCGCTCTTGCCGCTGTTGGCCGCGATCTGGGTCTTGACCCGCACCGCCTCGCTGAACAGCGCCTCGAAACTGAAGTTGAAGTGCCACATCACCATCACCGCCATGAAGGTGACGCCGGACAGCAGCAGGCAGGCCTTGATGATCTGCACCCAGGTGGTGGCGGTCATGCCACCGAACAGCACATAGACCATCATCAACACGCCCACCAGCGCCACCGCGACCCAGTAGTCCAGGCCAAACAGCAGCTTGATCAGCGCACCGGCGCCCACCATCTGCGCGATCAGGTAGAACAGCACCACCACCAGCGTGCCGGAGGCGGCGAACATGCGGATGGGTTTTGCCTGGAAGCGGTAGCCGGCGACGTCGGCGAAGGTGAAGCGGCCCAGGTTGCGCAGGCGCTCAGCCATCAGGAACGTCAGGATCGGCCAACCGACCAGGAAGCCCAGCGCGTAGATCAGGCCGTCATACCCGTTGGTCATCACCGCGGCGGTGATGCCCAGGAACGAGGCGGCCGACATGTAGTCACCGGCAATGGCCAGGCCGTTCTGGAAACCGGTGATGCCGCCACCGGCGGTGTAGAAGTCGGACGCGGACTTGGTGCGGCCCGCGGCCCACTTGGTGATGCCAAGCGTGAACACCACGAAGGTCGCGAACATGATGATCGCGGTCCAGTTGGTCGGCTGGCGCACGGTCTGGCCGATGTCGCCCCCGGCGGCCATGGCCGCACCGCTGGCGATCAGCAGACCGAGCAGGGCGCCGGATCGCAGGACGGAGTAGGTCATTGTGCTTCCTCCATGATCTGTTCAGTCAACTTGTCGAATTCCCTGTTGGCACGGCGCACGTAGAAGCCGGTGATCAGGATGGTGAACACCATCAGGCCCAAGGCGATCGGAATGCCGACGGTGGTGATCTTGCCGGCGCCGATCGGCGTGGCCAGGAAGGCCTTGTCGAAGGCGATCAGGCCGATATAACCGTAGTAGGCCAGCAGCATCACGATGGTCAGGGTCCAACCCAGCTTGTTGCGCGTGCTGCGCAGCCGTTGGTATTTGGGGTTGGAGGCGATCCGCTCTACACGGGGATCGGCGGAAGCAGTCATTTTGATTCTCCGGAGGAAGGGAATACCGCGGCCACAACGCGCCAACGCGCTGTCGCTGCGACATGAGTGCTCCCCGTGGGGGTAGGGAGAGAGGCGTACTGCGTTTTCGGACGCGGTACCGGCGACACTGCACCGCCGGTACCGGAGGGGTCAGAAGCTGTACTTGGTGGTGAACTGCACGCGGCGGATGTCGCCCTTGCGGCCGTCCTCGATCTCGCGCACGCCGTACATCAGCTCGGCACCGATATCCACCTTGGGCATCGGGGTGTAGAACACATTGCCGCGGATGGACTGCACGCTCTTGGTCACCAGCGGCCCGGTGATCGTCGCGTCGTTGTCGTAGTCGCTGCGGGCGTAGATCAGGTTGGTGCGCAGCTGCGGCGAGAACGCATGGCGCCAGCCCACGTAACCGGCCAGCACACCGGTGAGATCGAGTTCGTCGCGCGCCGCGTCATAGGCACTGTCGGCGGTGATGCCCAGGCCGACATAGCGGGCGATGCCTTCGCCACCGGTGAGCTGGTAGTGCAGGCTGTCGCTGTCGGCCATCACCCACTTGCCGCCCAGGGTCAGGCCGCCGGCGATCTTGCTGGCATCGGCGCCGGTGACCTGGTTGTCCACTTTCAGCTGGCGCAAAAGACCGGCCACTCCGAACGTGCCCCAGTCGCCTTTCCAGCCGTAGCGCACGGTCAGGTCCGGCACCGAGCCGCGATCGGAATTGGGCGCGCCGATCAGCGTGGTTTCCGGATTCTCCAGCGCCACGCTCAGCCCGCCCTTGGTGTAGCGCACCTGCGCCTGGCGCACGAACAGCACGCCATCGGTCGGGCCGACGAAATCCACCGCTTCGGGAATCGACGCGGCGTCCATGAAGTTGGACCAGGTCTGGCCGGCCAGCCAGTTGTTCCAGTACATGTAGGCGTGCCGCAGGGTCACCCCATAGGTGTTGGTGGCGGTCTGGTTGCCCAGCGCATTGCCGAAGAAGTCCATCTCCACCAGCGCGCCGGCCTTGTCGCCGTTGTCGGCCACATGGTCCACACCGAGGTTGAAACGCGAGAACTTGGCATGGGCGTTGTAGTCCATGTCCGAGCGCTCGCCCGAGCCGCCGGCG
This sequence comes from Stenotrophomonas pictorum JCM 9942, assembly GCF_001431585.1. NCBI lineage: Bacteria > Pseudomonadati > Pseudomonadota > Gammaproteobacteria > Lysobacterales > Lysobacteraceae > Stenotrophomonas > Stenotrophomonas pictorum. Next base: position 55,683 of record NZ_LLXS01000007.1, read on the forward strand.
CCCTGCACTGGAGTCTGCCCGGGCAGGTACAGCGCACGGCCGGTGGCATCGTCGGCCAGCTGGCCATCCCCGGTCTGGGTGGCCAGGAAGTCGGCCTTGATGAAGCCGCCGAACTTGAACGTGGTGCCGGGCGTGGCGCCCGGGGTGATGCTGGTGACCTGGATCGGCTGCTTGCCGGGCGGCAGCGCCGGTGTGGCGGCGCGTTCGGCCTGCACGGTGCGCACCTGCTGCACCTCGCTCTGCGTCTGCGTGATCGCCCCCTGCTGTTGCTGCTGGGTGGATACCAGCAGCTGCACCTGCCGTTCAAGTTCGGCCACGCGCGCTTCGAGCGCTTTTTCCCTGGCCGTTTCCGCAAAGGCCACACCCGGCGCAACCAGCGCGAGAAACAGCGCGGCAGCCAGCGGGCGGCGGACGGTTTTCAACATGTGTCGATTCATCGGATCAGCCTCTCTCCAGGCGGGCGGCGGCCGCCACCAGTTGCACGGTCGCAGCCAGCGTGCGCGGCAAGCAAGACGCCCGGCTATTCGCCATTAGTCGAACCCGGCGCCGTATTCGACCATCGTCTAACCCGGGGGGCAGCGCGTGATGGAGCGTATGCGGCACACTTGGGAAGTTCCGGCTGTGCCACAAACACAGCTCCCCCCATTGGTTACAAGTGCAAAGGTGAGGGTTGCCATGACTGATGTTTATCCCGTTGATCCCGCATTCGCCGCGAAGGCGCGGATCGACAAGAACACGTACCAGCAGCTGTACCGCGAATCGGTGGAAAACCCCGACGTGTTCTGGGCCAAGGCCGCCGAGCGCCTGGACTGGTTTGTAAAGCCGACCAAGATCAAGAACGTCAGCTACCAGCTTGATGATTTCCGCATCAAGTGGTTCGAGGACGGCGAACTCAACGTCAGCGTGAACTGCCTGGACCGGCAGCTGGCTACCCGCGGCGACAAGACCGCGCTGCTGTTCGAACCCGACAGCCCGGACAGCCCGGCGCAGAAGGTCAGCTACCGCGAGCTGTACGAACGCGTGTGCCGCCTGGGCAACGCGCTGCGTGCGCTGGGCATCAAGAAGGGCGACCGCGTCACCATCTATCTGCCGATGATCGTCGATGCCGCCGTGGCGATGCTGGCCTGCGCCCGCGTCGGTGCGATCCACTCGGTGGTGTTCGGTGGCTTTGCCGCCAACTCCATCGCCGACCGCGTCGGTGACTGCGGCAGCAAGCTGATCATCACCGCCGATGAAGGCCTGCGCGGTGGCAAGAAGGTGCCGCTCAAAGCCAACGTCGACGCCGCGCTGAAGCTGCCGGGCACCCACACGGTGGAAACCGTGCTGGTGGTGCGCCATACCGGCGCGGCGGTGGACATGCAGGCCCCGCGCGACCGCTGGTTCCACGACGTGGTCGATACCCAGCCGGCGGTGTGCGAACCGGAGCGCATGAACGCCGAAGATCCGCTGTTCATCCTCTACACCTCCGGCTCCACTGGCAAACCCAAGGGCGTGCTGCACACCAGCGCCGGCTACCTGCTGTACGCGGCCTACACCCATGAAGCGGTGTTCGACCTGCGCGAGGACGACATCTACTGGTGCACCGCCGACGTGGGCTGGGTCACCGGCCACAGCTATATCGTCTACGGCCCGCTGGCCAACGGCGCCACCTCGGTGATGTTCGAAGGCGTGCCGAACTACCCCGATACCTCGCGTTTCTGGGAGGTGATCGACAAGCACCAGGTCACCATCTTCTACACCGCGCCGACGGCGATCCGTGCGCTGATGCGCGAGGGCGAGGCACCGGTCAAGCGCACCTCGCGCAAGAGCCTGCGCCTGCTCGGCAGTGTCGGCGAGCCGATCAATCCCGAAGCCTGGCGCTGGTACTACGAGGTGGTGGGCGATGCGCGCTGCCCGATCGTGGATACCTGGTGGCAGACCGAAACCGGCGGCATCCTGATCTCGCCGCTGCCCGGCGCGATCGACCTGAAGCCGGGCTCGGCCACGCTGCCGTTCTTCGGCGTGCAGCCGGCACTGGTCAATGCCGACGGCGAAATCCAGCACGGCGCGGCCGAAGGCAACCTGATCATCCGCGACTCGTGGCCGGGGCAGATGCGCAGCGTCTACGGCGACCACCAGCGCTTCATCGACACCTACTTCCGCACCTACCCGGGCAGCTACTTCACCGGCGACGGCTGCCGTCGCGACGCCGACGGCTACTACTGGATCACCGGCCGCGTCGATGACGTGATCAACGTCTCCGGCCACCGCATCGGCACCGCCGAGGTCGAAAGCGCGCTGGTCAGCCATCCGAAGGTGGCCGAGGCGGCCGTGGTCGGTTTCCCGCACGACATCAAGGGCCAGGGCATCTACGCCTACGTCACCCTGGTGGCGGGCGAGGCGCAGACCGAGGAGCTGCTCAAGGAACTGGTGGTGTGGGTGCGCAAGGAGATCGGCCCGATCGCCGCACCGGACCACCTGCAATGGGCGCCGGGTCTGCCCAAGACCCGCTCGGGCAAGATCATGCGCCGCATCCTGCGCAAGATCGCCGAGAACGCGCCGGACCAGCTGGGCGACACCTCCACCCTGGCCGATCCCTCGGTCGTGGCCTCGCTGGTGGAAGAACGCAAAGTGAAGTGACGTTCGACCATGCCGGCGCGCCGCGGTGCGCCGGCTGTCGGTCCGCGCGGAGGGCGTGGACCGGTATGCCCTGCCGTTATCCTGTTCCACCGGAAGGGCGCCCCCCTTCCCACGCATTGGACCTTACATGCCCACCCTCCTGATCGCCGATGACCATCCCCTGTTCCGCGAAGCCCTCAAGGGCGCGGTGCAACGGATCATTGCCGGCGTGCAGCTGCTGGAGGCCGACAGCGTGGAAGCGCTGTACGCGCTGGCCGAACAGCATCCCGATGCCGACCTGGTGCTGATGGATCTGAACATGCCCGGCGCGCAGGGCTTCAACGCGCTGGTGCACCTGCGCGCGTTGCATCCACAGCTGCCGATCGTGGTGGTATCCGCCCGCGAGGAGCCCACGGTGATGCGCCGCGCGCTGGACCACGGCGCATTCGGTTTCATTCCCAAATCCGCCGACTCGGACACCATCGGCCACGCGCTGGGCACGATCCTGGACGGCGAGCGCTGGGCGCCGGCCGAGGCGCACAACGTGCCGCCCACGCCGAACGAGGAGCGCGAGGTCGGCCAGCGCCTGCGCGAGCTCACCCCGCAGCAGTTCCGGGTGTTGCAGATGCTCGGCGTCGGCCGCCTGAACAAGCAGATCGCCTACGATCTGGGCGTGTCCGAAGCCACCATCAAGGCCCATGTCACCGCGATCCTGCGCAAACTCGGCGTCACCAACCGCACCCAGGCGGTGCTGATGGCCGGCAAGCTGGCCATCGACGACGACAGCATCGTGCTGCCGCCGGAAGAGGACTGAGGGGTCCGGCACACGCCCTGACAGAGCCGGTCCGGTCCCCGGGCTGCTACAATCCGCGCTCCCTTGGGGAGTAGCCTGCTTCCAGCAATGGAAGCGCCCACGTCAACATACTCGGCCAGTGCGCCGTGGCGTGGGCAGCCAGATCCGGTTGGCGAGACCAGCGGCCTGCGTGCGCAACGACGGTTGGGCGCCACGCGGGTCGTTCGTGTCCGCCCGACCAGGTAATCCAGATGTCCCCTCTTTCGATTGTTCTCATCGGCTTTGCCATGTCCACCGATGCCTTTGCCGCGGCGGTCGGCAAAGGTGCGGCGATGCGCAAACCGCGCCTGCCCGATGCCTTGCGCGCCGGCCTGATCTTCGGCGTGATCGAAGCCATCACCCCGGTCATCGGCTGGCTGCTCGGCCGCGCCGCCTCGCAGTATGTGGAAGCCTTCGACCACTGGATCGCGTTCGGCCTGCTCGGTGTGCTCGGCGTGCACATGATCGTGGCCGGGCTCAAACCCGATGACGGGGAGGACGCCGGCAGCCCGGAAAGCGGCAAGGCGCGGCACGGTTTCTGGGCACTGGCCGCCACCGGCTTTGCCACCAGCATCGACGCGATGGCCATCGGCGTGGGTCTGGCATTCCTGGATGTGCATATCGGCGTGGTCGCGCTGGTGATCGGCCTGTGCACCCTGACCATGGTGACGCTGGGCATCATGCTCGGCCGCGTGCTGGGCGCACTGGCCGGCAAACGCGCCGAGATCATCGGCGGCGTGATCCTGATCGTGATCGGCAGCTCGATCCTCTACCAGCACCTGGGCGGCGCGGCCTGAGCCGTCAGGTGGGAACGATCCGCGCCGGCTACTTGCGGCGCGGCTCGTGCAGGGCGGTGAGGAAGGCGCGCAGCGAGGCCGGCTTGACCGGCTTGGTCAGCACCCGGTAGCCGCGCTCGCGCGCCAGCCGCTTCAGTTCGTCGCGGCCGTCGGCGGTGAGCAGCGCGCCCGGCAGCGGCCGGCCGGCGGCCTCGCGCAGCGCCACCAGCGTATCCAGGCCATCCAGGCGGTCATGCAGGTGGTAGTCCACCAGCATCACATCGGGTTGTTCGGCCAGCTTCTGCAGCGCCATGTCCACGGTGCTGGCGGCGATCACCTGCACCTTCCAGCGGCCCAGCAGCGCGCGCATGCCGTCCAGGATCTCCTGGTCGTTGTCCACGCACAGCACGCGCATGCCGGCCAGCGAATCGTCATTGCCGAATGCCGAGGACGCCCGTGGCACCGGCGGCGGTGCCGCCGGCGTCGGCACCCGCGGCAGGGTGATGGAGAACATGCTGCCGTGACCGGGCTGGCTGCGCGCATTGAGCGCGTGGTCGAGCAGGCGCGAGATGCGCTGGCAGATCGACAACCCCAGCCCCAGCCCCTGCTCGCCCCAGTCGAACGGCTGCTGGTAACGGTGGAACTCGGTGAAGATCTGCTGCATGTGGTGTTCGGGAATGCCCGGGCCGGTATCCCAGACCTGCAGTTCCACCTGCCCACCGCGCACCCGCAACGCCAGCACGATGCGGCCGCTGCGGGTGTAGCGCAGCGCATTGGCCATGAAATTCTGCAGCACCCGACGCAGCAGCCGGCGGTCACTGCGCACCCAGGCCGGACGCGCGAACACGTGCAGGCGCAGGCCGCGCCCGGCGGCAATGGGCGTGTACTGCGCGGCCAGCTCGCGCACCAGCACGCTGGCGTCGAACTCGCTGAGGGTCGGGCGCAGGCCGCCGGCATCGAGCCGCGACACGTCCAGCAGACCGTCGAGCAGCTCCTCGGCCGCGCGCAGCGAGGCGTCCACGCGCTCGGCCAGGTGCCGCTGCTCGTCGCTCTCATGCAGGCTGTCGCGCCGCGCCGAGGCGAACAGCCGCGCCGCGTTCAGCGGTTGCAGCACGTCGTGGCTGATCGCGGCCAGGAAGCGGGTCTTGGACTGCTGCGCGGCCTCGGCCGCCCGCGAGCGCTCGGCCACGCGCTGCTCCAGCGTCTCGTTGGCTTCCCGCAGCGCCTGTTCGGCCTGCTTGAAATCGGTGATGTCGTTGTAGCTGGTGACATAGCCACCGCCCGGCAGCGCCTGGCCACGCAGCTCGATCACCTTGCCGTCGGCACCGGTGCGCTCGAACACATGCGGCGAGCCGGCGCGCATGTAGCCAATACGGCGGTTGATCTGGATCTCGATATCGCCCTCGCCCAGCTCGCCACGCTCGGCGTTGTAGCGGATCAGGTCCGCCACCGGACGACCGACGTAGAGCATGCCGTCGGGGTAGCCGAACATCTGCTGGTAACGGCGGTTCCACGCGGTCAGGCGCATTTCCGGATCGACCACGCTGACCCCGCCGCTGATGTTCTCCAGCGTGGTGGAGAGGATCTCTCGGTTGAAACGCAGCTCCTGGCCGGCCTCGTCCAGCACCGCCACCACCTCGCCCAGGTCCATGCCCGAGCCACGCAGCAGGCTGGTCAGCAGCAGCCGCGCCGAGGCCGCACCGATGGACGCGGCCAGCAGGCGTTCGGTGAACTGCACCCAGACGCGGTCGGCGGCCGCGGCCGGCTGCAGTTCGCGGCGCAGGGACTGGGCCTGTTCGGCGAAGGAACGGCGGGCGCGATTGTCGCCGATCACCCGGGTGGCCAGCGCCAGCAGATCGCGCACCTTGATGTGTGCCGGCCAATCGCCGGCCACCACCGGGCGCTTGGCGTAAGGATCCAGGAACGGTGCCGCGCGCAGGCGTTCGGCCACATCCGGACGCCAGCGCATCGACACCAGCAGCATCGTGGCGGTGTTGAGCAGCAGCGACCAGAAGGTGCCGTGGGTCAGCGGATCCCAGCCGGCCAGCCCGAACAGCTGCTGCGGCCGCAGCCAGTCGATGCCGAACGGCCCGGTCCGCAACAGGCTCTGGTCCAGCCAGCCGCCCTGCGCCAGCGCCGGCACCAGCAGCGTGTACACCCACACGCAGAAACCGGCCACCATGCCGGTTTCCACGCCGCGCCGGCTGGCGCCGCGCCAGTACAGGCCGCCGAGCAGGCCCGGGGCGAACTGCGCCACCGCCGCGAACGCCATCAGCCCGTAAGTGGCGAGCATGGTGTCGTTGCTGCTGCCGCGGTAATAGCCGTAGGCCACCAGCGCCAGCAGCAGGATCGCCAGGCGGCGGATCCACAGCACCCGTGAGGCGACGCTGGCCGCTTCGCGGTGGTCGCCACTGCGCCGCAGCAGCAGCGGCATCACCAGGTCGTTGCTGATCATCGTCGCCAGCGCGATCGAGGAGACGATGACCATGCCGGTGGCCGCGGAGAAGCCGCCGACATAGGCCACCAGCGCCAGCGCGGTGTTGCCGCCGGCCATCGGCAGCGCCAGCACCAGGGTGTCATCGGACGCCAGACCGGTGCCGAACAGGGCCGCGCCGGCGCTGGCGATAGGCACGATCATCAGCGAGATCAGCACCAGATAGCCGCCGAACATCCAGCGCGCGCGGCGCACGTCGCCGGCATCGGCGCATTCCACCACCGCCACGTGGAACTGCCGCGGCAGGCAGATCAGCGCCAGGAAACTGAGCAGGGTCTGCGAGACGAAACCCACCGGTGGCATGCCCTCGAACAGGGCGCGGGCCGAGCGCACCACCGAATCGCCACGGTCGGCCAGCCAGACATAGGCGAACACACCCACCGCCACGATCGCCAGCAGCTTGATCATCGATTCCAGCGCGATCGCCAGCATCATCCCGTAGTGGTGCTCGGTGGCATCGACCTGGCGGGTGCCGAACAGGATCGCGAACAGCGCCATCAGCAGGGCCACATACAGCGCCGGATCGGTGAACACACCGCTGCCGGCGGCATTGCCGGTCAGCACCTGCAGGCTCATCGCCACCGCCTTGTACTGCAGCGCCAGATACGGCACCACGCCGACCAGCGCGATCAGCGCCACCAGCGCCGCCAACCGCCGCGAGCGGCCGAAACGCGAGGAGATGAAGTCGGCGATGGAGACCACGTTCTCGCTGCGCGCGATCAGCGCCAGCCGCTCGATGATGCGCCAGCCGAAGATCAGCATCAGCAGCGGACCCAGATAGATCGGCAGGTAGCCCACGCCATAGCGCACCGCGCTGCCGACGCCACCGTAGAAGGTCCACGACGAGCAGTACACCGCCAGCGCCAGGCTGTAGACCACCGGCCGCAGCCACGGCCGGTCCGGGTACAGCGGACGGCGGTCACCCCACCAGGCCACGCCGAACAGCAGCGCGGCATAGCCGAGTGAGACCAGTAGCAGGATCCAGCTGGAGACCAAGAACACATCCCGTGCGACGGAGCGCGCCCAGTGTAGCCATTCCGCCGGTCGCCACGCCCCTGCCCCGCTGCTGAATGGAGGCGACGCACACGCCGGCAGCGGTACTTCCTGCAAGGGCCCTGTGCACGGCCGCAAACGCCAACGCCCCGGCAGGACCGGGGCGTTGGCGGGGAAGCGCGGGCGCGGAATTACTGCGCCAGCTGGAACTGCACTTCCACGCGGCGGTTGGGCAGCAGGCATTCCAGCAAGGCCGCACGCGGCTTCACGCCGTCGCACTGCTGCACCTGCTGGGTGTCGCCGCGGTACTCGTAGCTGATCCGGGCCGGATCGATACCACGGCCGATCAGCAGCTCGCGCACGGTCTGCGCCCGCCGCTGCGACAGGCCCTGGTTGTAGTCGAAACCGCGGCCCTGCATGCGGTCGGCATGACCGACCAGGGTCACCCCGGCCAACTCGCGCTTCTCGCTCTCGATGGTGGCCAGTGCACGGTCCACGCTTTCCAGCGAGTAGGTGCGGATGTCGCGGTACTGGTCACGGTCGAACTCGAACACGACATTGGCGATCAGCGGGCCCATTACCGGGGCCGGACCTGCGACCGGACCGCCCGGATCGACACCGCACAGGCGCGCGGCGGCCTCGGCCTCGTTGACCAGGTCCTCGGCGATCTGGATGTAGGGCTTGGAGTGGCGCCACTGCTGCTGGTTGAACTCGTTGCCGGCGTGCACCAGCTCGACCTCGCCGCAGGCCACCTTCTGCGCGGCGCAGGCAAAGCCCGGCGTGCCATGGATGACCTTCAGCCGCTGCCACAGGTCGGCGCGCAGGTGCTTGGCGTCGTTGACCAGGGCGGTGTCGGTGGGGATCGGCGAAACCCCGTTCTCCATGTCCACGATCAGCTTCTCCGACTCGGTCAGCGCTTCCTGCGGGAACGCGCTGCGGTCGTTGCGGGTGTATTCGTGGAAGGACACGTCCAGCCAGCACTGCGCCTTGGACAGGTGGTAGTCGCGGATCGGGCGACCGCCGTCGTTGAGCGCCTGGATCCGGCCCTGCGTGGCCTCGTACGACGCCAGGTCGGCATGGATCGCCTCGTCGCTGATGCGCCTGGCCTGCGGGTTGAGCTGGGTCTGCTGGGCGCCGTGGCACTCCAGCGGCTGGACGATTTCGCTATCGCCGACAATCCATATCCGCAGCGGTGCAAGCGCCAGCTGGCCCCGCGCACCGCTTACTGCGTTCTGTTGCACGACAACCGGCTCCTGGGCGCAGGCCAAGCGGGAGAGGGGAGCCTGCGTATTCAGGGATTCTAGCGTAGCGTAATTCCAATTACGCCCCTTCTTTGGTCGCCCGTGCCCCGACGGCAACGAAGAAGGGGAGCGATGACCGCTCCCCTTCTGTCTGCTTACTCGGCCGGGACGCCCATTTCCCTGAGCAGCTCCGGTGCCGGGTAGACCTTGGCCAGCAGCCAGCGCAGGTAGCGCATGTCCACATGCACGGCCCGCTTGTAGCGCGGATCGAACCACCAGCTGGCGCTGACCGATTCCCAGTTGGAATCGAAGTTCAGGCCGATCAGCTCGCCCTTGGCATTGAGCACCGGCGAGCCGGAGTTGCCGCCGGTGGTGTCCAGGTTGGTCAGGAAGTTGACCGTCTGGGTCTTCAGCGCCGGATCGGCAGTGCTGCCGAAATCGCCCTTGGCGATGGCCGCCAGCAGCGGCTTGGGCGCATCGAACGGCACCGTGTTGGTGTTCTTCTCGACGATGCCGGCCACCGTGGTCACCGGCGCGTAGCTGACCGCATCACGCGGGTGCAGCGCCTCGACCTTGCCATAGCTGATGCGCAGGGTGCTGTTGGCATCGGGGTAGACCGCACGGCCCTGCTTGGCACGCCAGGCGAACAGCGCCTGCATGTAGGACGGACGCAGGCGCAGCTGCTCGCCCTGGCGCTCCTTGCTCTGCCGCTCGTCGTTGAGTTGCGCCATCACCAGCGCCGAGGCCACCGAGACCAGCGGGTCGGACTCGATGAAACCGCCCTTGCGCGCGGCCTCGAAGCGCGACAGCCGCTGTGCCTCATCCCCCAGCGTGGTCTGTGCGTACAGCTCGTCCAGGTGCTTGGCCAACTCGGCCGGGGTGCGCCCGAACAGGTTGTCGTAATGCGCATCGCGCTGGTCGTCGGGCAGCTGCTGGTAGCGGGTCAGCAGCGCGGTGAGGATGGCCTTCTCCACCGTCGGGTCGTAGCGGCGCTGCACCTGCTTGAGCACGCCTTCGATCAGCGCCTGGTCGCGCTGCTGGTAGCCGCTCTCGCGCTCGGCATCGGGCTTGGCCGATTCGATGCGCAGCCGCTCCAGCAGCAGCGCCGAACGCAGCAACTGGGTCTGGCTGGACATCAAGCCAACCAGCAGCTCGCGCTCGCCCACGGCCCGCTCCTCCGCCAGCGAGGCGAACAACGCATCGATGTCGGCTTTGTAGCTGGCGTCGGTGGCGGCCAGCATCGCCTGTTCGTCAGCGGCGCGCTGGGCCTTGGCGTCGCTGCGCAACAGGCCTTCCAGTTCACCGGCGGCACGCTTGCGGTTGTTCTTCAGCGACTGCAGCTGCGAGGCGTAGCGCGTGCGGGCATCGGCATTGCCCTTGCCGACCGCCTCGATAGTGTCGATCAGCTGCTGGAACACCTCCACGCGGCGCGGCAGCACGGTATCGATCTGGTTGGCAAACTCGTCGGCGGTGCGCAGCCGGTAGGTGGTGCCCGGGTAACCGGCCAGCATCGCGTAGTCGCCTTCCCTGGGGCCATCCAGCGCCATCTTCAGGTGCGCCGGCGGCTGGTACGGCACGTTGTCCTTGCTGTACGGGGCCGGCTTGCCGTCCTTGCCGACGTAGGCGCGCAGCAGGGTGAAGTCACCGGTGTGCCGCGGCCACATGAAGTTGTCGATCTCGTCGCCGTAATTGCCGATCGCACGCGGCGGTGCATAGACCAGGCGGATGTCGGTCAGCTCCAGCTGGCGGATGCGGTAGAAATCGCTGCCGTAGTACATGTTGGCCACCGAGCAGCGCACGGCGGCTTCGGCCTCGCAGTCGGCGACGATGCGCTTGCGCGCATTTTCCACTGCGTCGTAATAACCGCGACCGGTCTTGCCGCGCGCGTCCTTGAGCACCTCGTCGGTGACCTTGTCGAAGCCCACCGTCACCAGCACCCGGTAATCGGGATTGGCCGCGCGCTCATCATCGCGGCCGCGGGCGATGAAGCCCTCGTCGATGGTGTTGTGGTCCTTGGTCGCGTTGTACTGGATCACGCCATAGGCGACATGGTGGTTGGTCAGCAGCAGGCCATCGCCGGAGACGAACGCGCCGGTGCCACCGCCGACCCGCACCACCGCACTGAGCGGCGGCGCGGTGACATCGGCCAGCTGCTTCGGATCGCCCTTGAAACCGGCCACCTTCAGCGTCCTGGCCAACTCCGGCAGCTGCGTGGGCATCCACATGCCCTCGTTGGCATTGGCCGCAGCGGCCAGGCCCATCCCCAGCGCCAGCGTGGCGGCAAGCGGTTTACGCGTCATCGAAAACTCCAGCAGACCTTCAGAACAGCCGCCGACAGTAGCGGCCACCGCGCGCAGCGGCAACCATCGTTGGTAACGAGGGGGCTATCCTGCGCCGATGCGTATCGTTGCCGCTTCCCTCGTCGTGATGGGCCTGCTGCTGGGCGCCTGCTCCGGTCCGGACCGGTCCCGCTCTGCCCACGCGAGCGCACCTGCGCTGGCGCTGCGAATCGAGCCGTGGACGCTGCCGGCCGATGCGGTCGCCGCGCAGCCGGATCTGGTCACCGCGCCCGATGGCAGCGTGCTGCTGTCGTGGCTCTCGCCCGATGCGCAGGGCCACCGGCTGCGCTATGCACGCTTTGCCGGCAACCGGTGGCAGCCGCCGCAACAGATCGCCCGCGGTGACGACTGGTTCGTGAACTGGGCCGACACCCCGCATCTGCTGGCCAGCGCCAATGGCGCGCTGTGGGCGCAGTGGCTGCGCAAATCCGCCGGCACCCCGTATGCCTACGAGGTGCAGCTGGCACGCTCGGCTGACGGCGTGCGGTGGTCGGCGCCGGTCACCGTGCACGATGACGGCACCGCCAGCGAGCACGGCTTCGTCTCGCTGTGGCCCGAAGGCGCCGAGGGCCTGGGCATCGCCTGGCTGGACGGGCGCAACACCGCCGGCAGCGCCGGGCATGCCCATCACGGCGCCGGCGCGATGACGCTGCGCAGCGCGCGCTTCGATGCCCGGCTGCACAAGCACGACGAGGTCGAACTGGACGCGATGACCTGCGACTGCTGCCAGACCGCCGCCGGCATGGCGGCCGACGGCCCGCTGCTGGTGTACCGCGGCCGCGATGCCGCCGAGATCCGTGATATCCAGCTGCGCCGCCGTACCGGCAGTGACTGGCGTCCCATGCAGCGCGTGCATGCCGACAACTGGACCATGCCGGCCTGCCCGGTCAACGGTCCTGCGGTGGCGGCTTCCGGCCGCGATGTCGTGGTGGCCTGGTACACCGCGCCGCAGGGGGAGCCGCTGTTGCGGATGGCCCACAGCGGCGATGGCGGCGCCACGTTCGCCGCGCCGGTGGAACCGGATCGCGGGGCCGGACTGCAGGGGCGGGTGCAACTGGCCGTCGATGCCGGGGGTGTCTGGCTGGCCTGGCTGCGTGAGGACGGCAGCGGACAGTCGCTATGGCTGGCCCGCTATGGGCCGGCACTGCAGCGCGAGCTCGCCCGCCTCCAGGTGGCGGCGCTGCACGGTCGCGGCCACGGCACCGGTTTCCCGCGCCTGCTCGCCGAGCCCGGTGGTGCGCGGCTGGTCTGGACCGATGTGGTCGCTGGCAAACCGCAGCTGCGCGGCGCACGCGTCCGCGAAGTGGCGCAGACGGCGGCAACCGCCGCGGCCGATCCCGGGCCGCACCGCACGGATCTGCCTACAGCGGCGGATCCGGCCACGGCGGGCGATTACCCCGCATCGCCGGGCAGCCGCGCCGTGCAGTAGCGCCAGCGTTTCACGTCGCGGTAGTCGCGCCCAGCCGTTTCCACGGTCAACCGCTTTCCCTCCAGCAGAAGCCGCAGCTCCACCGGCGACGCGTCCCCGGGCTCGGGCAGCTGGTCGATGCCGAGCCACGCGGTGGCCTGCCAACGGCCGGGAGCCCGCAGCCGCAGCTGCTGCAGCTGGTAGAACGTCCCTTCGCCGTACTCGGAGAATTCGTGCAGATAGCCTGGCCGGACCAGCAGCATTCCCACCATCGCCGATCCGGCGTGCTCCCACGGATCGGCCAGCACGCGATAGCGGTCGCACTGCGCCTGGCCTTCAGGGTCATCGCCGACCCACAGGCCATGCAGTGGCGCCGGCACCGCCGGCGGCTCGGGCAGCGGCGCAGCGGCATGGGCCATGCCCATCGCGCCTCCGGCAACCAGGGCCATGCCCCGGCACCGTTTCCAGAAAACCGCTGGTGTGGATGACGTCATCGCCCGTTCCTGTGGCAGTGGAGGGTTACCGGGTCGCTCCGCCCGGCCCGGTGCTTGCCTACTTCTCTTTGCGCCAGTTCACCGAACCGCGGTTTTCCACCGTGGACGATTCGATTTCCACGTCGAAGCCGCGCCGCAGCAGGTACTTCAGGGTGAGCACCGAGCCGCTGCCGACCAGCGAGACGCCATAGCCGATGTACAGCTTGGGGGTGATGTATTTGCCCACGCCGATCACCGAACCGCCCAGCGCGCGCGACTGGCTGACCCCGGCATCGTCCAGCCCCAGTTTGGCGCCGACCTGCGCGGCCAGCAGGCCGCTGCCGGCCGACAGCGCCGCCGAGGCGGCATTGACCTGCTGCGCCTGATCGCTGCTGGCCATGCTCAGACTGCGTCCGAGCACCAGATAGGCCAGCGATTCGGACTGCGACATGGCCGGGTTGGACCACACATCCACCCGCGGCGCCTGGGCGCGGCCGGTGACGTGGATGCCGGCGGTGACCTCGCCGATCTGGCGCTCGGCGCGGATATTGATGCGTGGATCGGACACGATGCCGTGGTTCCACAGCAGCTGGCCGTCGGTGATGGTCAGGTCCTGGCCGTAGGCCTTGTAGCGGCCGGTCACGTCCAGGCCGCCGTTGGCGGTCATCTCGCGGCCGGGAATGGCGCGTACCTGCATCTTGCCGGTCAGGGCGCCCTTCAGGCCGAAGCCGCTCATCTTGACCTTGTTGCCGAGGCTGATGGTCAGGTCCATGTCCAGCGGCGAGGCCGGGCCCTCTTCCGGATCGACCGGATCCAGCACCACGATGTCCTCCGAGACCGAGGTGCCGCGATCCAGCCGCTCCAGATCCAGATCGGCCTCCGGCACGTGCACGCGCCCGCTCAGCGCCATCGCGGTGCCGGCCAGGGTGAAATCCAGATCCGGGTTGCCGACCAGGCGCAGCTCGCTGGTGTTGGACAGCAGCACGTTGTCACCAAAGATATGCAACTGCAGCGGCTGCGCATCGCCGAACCAGGACAGCCCACCGTCGACCCGCAACACGCCTTCACCGCCGGTGTTGGCCGAGGCGCCGATCCGCGCCGAACCATCGGGCTGGGCGATGAAATCGGCCTTGCCCTCGCTCAGGGTCAGCCCCAGCGCCGGCAGTTCGCCGGTGAAGTTGCTGAGTTTGGCTTCGCCGCCCAGGGTGGGTTGCGCACGGGTGCCACGCAGACTCACGTGCCCTTCGATCAACCCATTGGGCCGCACCAGATCCGGCGAGAACAGTTCCATCCAGTACAGCCGCGACATGTTCAGGTACAGCTCGCCGTTGAGCGCCGCGCCGGGCTCCCACGCGGTCTGCACCTTGGCGTCGATGAAGCCATCCCCCTGGAAGCCCACGCCCAGATAGCCCTTGATGCTGTTGGGCTGCATTTCCACGTTGAGGGAGAAATGGTCGTAGCGCACCAGTTCGCCGCGGGCGTTGTCGCCCAGGCGGATGCCGCCCTCGGCCGAGGCGACCTTGAACGCCCCCTCCCACGCATTGCCGCGCGGGCGCAGGCTGCCGTCCAGGGTGATCTCGCCACGCAGATGGATGCGGCGACCGGCATTGGGCGGCAGCCACGGCTGCACCAGCGCCAGCGGCAGGGCGTCACCACGCAGCTGCACGCCTTCGCGTGGCCAGTTGGCCGCCACGCACAGCGCGCCGCCGGTGGCGGAACCCAGACAGGCATCGCCCAGGGTGAAGGCGCTGCCCTGCACGCTGAACGCCGCCGGCGCGCGCAGATCCCACGGCGCCCCCTTGACCGGCACCAGCCGCAACGAGGACAACTCGCCCCGCCACGCCGGTCCCGCCTGGCGCAGGTGGCCGGCCAGGGCCAGCGTGCCCAGTTCATTGCGGGTGTCGGCCTCCAGCTGCAGGTCGCGCAGGCTGCCGTGGGCGCTGACACGCAGCTGGTCGAGCAGCATCCCCGCCTCCACCGCGCGGGCGTGCAGCTGCAGCGTGCCGTTGTCCCCGCTCCACGGCAGTTGCCCGGTGAGGCTGACCTGGCCGGCCTTCCAGTCCTCCCATTGCAGGCCACTGCCGCGCAGATCGGCGGTGATATCCGGCTGGCGGGGGGTACCGCGCAGGCGCAGCGTGCCGGCCAGCGTACCGCTGCTGCCGGGAAGAAGATCGGACAGATGCAACGGCTCCAGCCGGGCATCCACGTCCAGCCGATCGCCCACCTTGCCCGTGGCCTGGAGGCGGCTGTCGCCCATCACCAGACGCACATCGCCCTCGCCCTGGGTACCCCGCAGGGCCAGCTTGGCGCGTGCGTCCACCGCGCGACCGCGCAGCCGGCCCTTCAGCTGCGGCACGTCCAGCGTGGCCTCGAAACGCAGCTCGTCACTGCCCGCCGGTGCGGGCAGCTGCGTGCCGGTCGAGGCCAGCGTGCCGGACAGCTCGCCCTCCCAGCCGGGCACGAAATAGCCCGGATCGAAGCGGGCCAGGGTGGCGTCCACATCCCATGCCAGCACCGGGGCCCATGCCGCCGAACCGCTCAGTGCCAGTGAACCGCCCGGCATGGTGGCGGTGAGCTGCTCGATCCGCGCCTGCTGGTCGTTGCCGCGCACATCGAAATCGAGCTGCGCGCCCTGCGCCTCGCGCGCCACCTCGGCCTTGCCGATCGCCGCCCAGTTCTTCAGGTTGCCGGCCACGCCCAGGCGTGCCTCCTTCAGGTGCAGCGGTACCGGCGTGCGGTCGGCCACCGTGGGATCGGGTTCGGGGGTGAAGGTGAGCTGCTGGGCCACCACGGCAAAGCGGAAGCCCGGGTTCTGCGCATCACTGAAGTCGGCCGTGCCCTGCAGCCGGACAGTGCCCCCGAAAGCTTCGGCCACCAGCGGGGCGACGGTCAGCACCTGGTTTTCCAGCATCACATGGGACGGCGCCAGTACCAGTTCGTTCTCGCCCTGGCGCACCCGGCCGCGCAGCTGCGCCTTGCCGCCGCGCCCGCGCGCGGTGAAATCCAGCGCCAGCGGTGCCGGCGCCTGCGCCAGGAACGGCGCCGGCACCAGCTGCCCGATCTCCAGCTGCTCCGAACGCGCGGTCAGGTTCCACACCGGATCATCGCGGCCATCGAACACCAGCCGCGCCTGCAGCGGCTTGGGCGCATAGCCGGCCAGCGCCACGTCCATGTGCGCCAGATCGCCGCGCGCGACCAGCCCCAGCCGCGCCGGCGCCTGGCCCGGCCGCGCCGGCATCAGCGCACGCACGGTCAGGTCGGTGGCGTAGTCCTCACGCGGCAGGTAATGGCCATCGATGCGGAAATCCCCCAGATTGCTGTTGATCCTGAGCTGGCTGGCGCTGAACTCGCCCTCGGCCGCTTCCAGCCCGCCGCGGATGCGGGTGATGTCGATCAACGGCTCCTGCAGCCGGGTGATGCGCAGGCCGTCGATCACGATGCTGTCGGCCTGCAGCGCCAGCGGCAGCGCGATGGGCGGCAATACATCCGGCCAGCGCGGCAGCTCGAACGGTTTGTCTTCCGGCGGGCCCAGCTCCAGCGCAGCATCGGTGATGCGCAGCGCGTCCAGGCGCAGCTTGCGCCCGAGCAGCGGACGGATATCCGGATCCAGGTAGGCCTGGGCGGCGCTGAAATGCAGGTCCTGATAGCGGAAATCCAGGTCGTGCAGGATCAGTGGGCCGGCCAGCGGGCCCTCGGCCTTGCTCCAGGTCAGCGAGGAACCGGCCGGCAGCCGTGCCACCACCTGCGCCAGCAGCACCTCGCGCCCGGCCACGGTCTGCAGCAGCCAGTACAGCGCGAACAGCGCCAGCAACAGCAGCGCGGTGACGGTGATGCCACTGCGGATCGCCAGCGTGCGCAGCCGCGCCTTGCGCCTGGCGCGCAGTTCGGCGATACGCGCCTCGCGTTCTTCGGGCGTCACTTCTTCCGGCACCCGGCTCACAGGTCCGCTCCGATGTTCAGATACAGCTGGAACTGCGAATCGGGACTGTTCAGGCCGTGGGCGATGTCGATGCGCACCGGGCCCACCGGCGATTTCCAGCGCATGCCCAGGCCCACACCGGTATGCAGGTCGATGGTGTTGTCAAAGGCGCTGCCGGTATCGACAAACACCGCCGCGCCCCAGGGACCCCCGTTGAAGTAATGCTCGTATTCGGCCGAACCCACGACCAGATGCTTGGCGCCGAGCGCGAACCGGTCCGGCGCCGGCGTGCGCGGACCGACTTCGCGATAGGCGTAGCCGCGGATGGAGCGGTCGCCACCGGCGAAATAGCGCAGGCTCGGCGGCATCGCCACCAGATCACTGGTCCAGGTACTGCCGGCCTGGCCGCGCAGGATCAGGCGGTCGGCCGCACCGACCGGCAGGTACCAGCGCAGCGTCGCATCGGCCTGCAGGAAACTGGTGTCCGAGCCGGCGCCACCGATACCCCCGCGCAGCGTCGCGTTGCCGCTGATGCCGCGACGCGGAAAGCGCTCATCATCCACGTCCACGTAATCGGCGGTCAGCTGCGGATAGATCAGCGTGGAGTACTGGTACAGCGCATCGTTGACCGCATCACCGGAGCTGTAGCGCCAGCGCTCGCGCAGTGCGTTCATCGACACGATCGCGGTCCAGTAGTCGTTGATCTCGCCGCTGCGGCTGGCGATCAGCTTGACGTTGCGCAGGTCGATGTAATCGGTCTGCTCGTCGTAGGCGCTGAGCGCGTAGGTGTACCAGCCATCCAGCCAGCGGAAGCCGGGCACGCGGTAACTGGTGATGAAACTCTTGCGCTTCTGCGCATAGTCCAGCTGGGTGTTGAGCTTGTGACCGCGGCGGTTGACGTAGCGCCGCTCCACGCCACCGCGCACACCGGCGCCACTTTCCGAGCCGTAACTCAGGCCGGCGGTGTAGATGGTGCGTTTGGCACGGGTCAGCTTCACGTCCACCGGCACCTCGCCATTGTCGTCGGCCAGCTCCGGGTGCGGCTGGATGTCGATGACGCTGAAGTAGTCCAGCTTGGTCAGCGATTCGCGCAGGCGGTCCAGCTTGCCTTCGTGCCAGTAGCTGCCCTGCTCCCAGTACACCAGCGGCTCGAACAGGTCCGGCCGGAAGTAGTCCTGCTCGAAGCGGATCGGCCCCATGTTGTAGCGGCGGCCGCTGTCCCAGGTCAGGAAGATATCGGCCGCGTTCTCGGCACGGGTGACCTCGACCCGGCGCTGGGTGAAATCCGCATCGAAATAGCCACGCTCGGCCAGACGCCGGGTGATGGTGACCTTGCTGGCCTCGTAGTTGACCGAATCGAACACCTGGCCGCTCTTGGGTTCGAAGGCGGCCAGGTCCTTCTGCAGATACTGGTCGCGTGCCGCCGGGCCGGTGATGATCACCTCCTCCTGGCGCACCCGCACCTGCTCGCCCTTGTCCACCTGGATCACCACCTGCAGCGTATCGCCTTCGCGCGGGGCCTCCACGGTGATGGTCGGATTGTAGAAACCGAACGGCTCCAGCGCCTTGCGGGTCTGCCGCTCGGCCTGCGACAGCAGGTATTCCAGCCGCGATTCGCCCTGCACCTTGCCGATCGCGTCATAGACGGACAGCGATACCTCGATGTTCTCGATGATCTCGGCATCGCTCCCCTTGTCCAGCCCCTTGAGCTGCACCTTGTCGATCGTGCCGCGAGCGTGGGACAGGGGCGCGGCCAGCAGGGCGGCGAACAGAAGAGGCAACGTGATTCGTAGAGGCGGCATGGGCAGCAGCATACCGGCCTGAACGTGACCGGCAAAATCGCGGTTCACTACTCAAAACCGGCGTGAAATCCACGTAAAGAAAAATAAAAACAAAGCCCGCTTGCGCGGGCCTTGTTCAACTCGTGCCAGACGGCCGTCAGCTCGACAGATGCTCGATCGCCGCGACGCTGCCGAGGCGGTCACCGAGCGTGCGCAGCAGCGCCAGCCGGTTGCCACGCAGGGCCAAGTCGTCGGCGTTGACCATCACCTGGTCGAAGAACGCATCCACCTGCGGACGCAGGCGGGCCAGGCGACCGAGCACGGCCACATAGTCCTTCTGCGCCAGCGCGATGCCGGTGTCGTCGATGGCCGCGGTCACCGCTTCGGCCAGTTCGCTCTCGGCCGGCTCGCGCAGCAGCGAGGCGTCGATCGTGCCCGGAATCTCACCTTCGGCCTTGCGCAGGATGTTGCGGATGCGCTTGTTGGCCGCAGCCAGCGCCTCGGCTTCGGGCAGCTGGGCGAAGATGCTGATGGCGTCGAGGCGACGGTCGAAGTCGTACAGCGAAGCCGGCTTCAGTTCCGCGACGGCGTTGAAGTGGGTCGCCGGCACGCCCTTGTCGGCGTAGTAGCCCTTCAGGCGATCGAGAATGAAGTCGTACAGCTCGTTCGCATCGGCCTGCACCGTGCGCTCGACCAGTCCGGCATTGGCTGCGGCAAGCAGCGCGCGCAGATCCAGATCAAACCCCGACTCGATGAGCGTGCGCGCCAGACCCAAGGCATTGCGACGCAGCGCGAACGGATCCTTGTTGCCGGTCGGCTTCAGGCCTGCGGCAAAGCCGCCGGCCAAGGTATCCAGACGCTCGGCAATGGCCAGCACCTTGCCCAGCGTCGAGGCGGCGATGGCATCGGCGGCAAAGCGCGGCTGGTAGGCCTCGTCGATGGCCAGCGCCACCGCCGGCGACTCGCCACCGGCCACGGCGTAATGACGGCCGGCGATGCCCTGCAGCTCGGGGAACTCGCCCACCATGCGCGACTGCAGGTCGTTCTTGGCCAGTTCGGCGGCACGCCTGGCCTGCACCGGATCGGCACCGACCTGCGGCGCGATCACCTGCGCCAGCGTGCTGACTCGCAGCACCTTGTCGGCGATGCTGCCCAGCTTGGCCTGGTAGGTGACGGTCTTCAGACCGTCGCCCATCGCTTCCAGCCCCTGCTTGAGGTCCTCGTCGAAGAAGAACTTGGCGTCGGAAAAGCGCGGACGGATCACCCGCTCGTAGCCCTTGGAAACTTCAGCCACGACCCTGGATTCGATGTTGGCGATGCCGATGAACTTCTCGGTCAGCTTGCCACCGGCATCGAGCACCGGGAAGAACTTCTGGTTGATCTCCATCGTCTCGATCAGCGCTTCCTGCGGCACGGCCAGGAACGCGCGCTCGAAACTGCACAGCACCGCGGCCGGCCATTCGACCAGGTTGACCACCTGCTCCAGGTTGTCCTCGGTGATGCGCGCCACGCCACCGGCCTGGGCGGCCGCGGCGTTGACCTCGGCGACGATGCGCGCACGGCGCGCATCAGCATCGACCAGCACGTTGGCCGCCTTCAGCGACTCCACGTAATCGTTCGGATGGCTCAGCCACACCTGCTTGTCGGCCATGAAGCGGTGGCCACGGCTGAAGCGGTCGGCGCTCAGGCCCAGCAGCTCGGCCGGCACGATGTCGTTGCCGTGCAGCAGCACCAGCCAGTGCACCGGGCGGGCGAAGGCGTACGCGTGCGCGCCCCAGCGCATCGGCTTTGGAATCGGCATCGCGGCGATGGCTTCGCGCACGATCTCCGGCAGCAGCGCGGCGGTCTGCGCGCCCGGGGTCACCGAGCGCAGCACGAAGCGCTCGCCCTTGGCGTCGGTGGTGCGCTCCAGCGCGGTCCAGTCGATACCGGCCTTGGCGGCGAAACCGGTCAGCGCCTTGGTCGGCTCGCCATTGGCGTCCAGGGCGATGTTCAGATACGGGCCGAACACTTCCGAGTGCTGCTCGGGCTGTTCGGTTTCCACGCCCGGCAGCAGCACCGCCAGACGGCGCGGGGTCGACAGCGGCTTGGCGCCGTCGCGGTCAAAGGCGATACCGCGCTTGGCCAGGCCGTCAATCACGCCATCAAAGAACGCCTGCGCCAGGCCCGGCAGCGCCTTGACCGGCAGCTCTTCCACGCCCAGTTCGATCAGTAGCGGCTGCATGCTCATGCCTGCACCTCCTTGGCGGCCACGGCTTCAAGGCGCTTGGCCTCGTACAGTTTGGCCACGGCCATCGCCAGGGTGCGCACGCGCAGGATGTAGCGCTGGCGCTCGGTCACCGAGATGGCGCGGCGCGCGTCCAGCAGGTTGAAGCTGTGGCTGGCCTTGGTGACCTGTTCGTAGGCCGGCAGCGGCAGGCCGGCGTCGATCAGCTTCTGCGCTTCGGCCTCGCAGGCGTCAAAGCGGTGGAACATCTCGTCCACGTCGGCATACTCGAAGTTGTAGGTGCTCTGCTCCACCTCGTTCTGGTGGTAGACATCGCCATAGGTGACCGGGCTGCCATCCGGGCCGTAGGTCCAGACCAGGTCATAGACGTTGTCGCAGCTCTGCAGGTACATGCACAGGCGCTCCAGACCGTAGGTGATCTCGCCCAGCACCGGCTTGCATTCCAGGCCGCCGGCCTGCTGGAAGTAGGTGAACTGGGTGACTTCCATGCCGTTGAGCCAGACTTCCCAGCCCAGCCCCCAGGCGCCCAGGGTCGGCGATTCCCAGTTGTCCTCGACAAAACGCAGGTCGTGCACCAGTGGATCGATGCCCAGCGCCTTGAGCGAATCCAGGTACAGCTGCTGGATGTTGTCCGGGCTGGGCTTCATCGCCACCTGGTACTGGTAGTAGCGCTGCAGGCGGTTGGGGTTTTCGCCGTAGCGGCCGTCGGTGGGACGGCGCGAGGGCTGCACGTAGGCCGCATTCCAGCTTTCCGGACCGATCGAGCGCAGGAAGGTGGCCGGGTGGAAGGTGCCGGCGCCCACTTCCAGGTCCAGCGGCTGGATCAGCACGCAGCCCTGCTTCGCCCAGAAGTCGTTGAGGGTCTGGATCAGGCCCTGGAAGGTGATCGGAACTGTCGGGGTCGCGGACATGCTGCGGATTGCCGTACGGAGGGGTGCGCTAGTATAGCGACCGGCCGCGCGGTGGCCGGGCAAGCAAGGGGTGGGCAGTGGAACAACAGGCCGCGCACGGCGCGCAGATCCCCTCCGCGGCCGTCCCGATCGCCCCCGGACGGCTGCAGTTCTCCAATGTCGCCGCCGCCCTGTTCGCCGACGGGCTGGTGGCCGCGCACGACCACGAACGCATCCGCTTTTCCGCGCAGGGCGCGCGCAACGCCAGCGAGGTGCATCCGCTGGTGTTGCTGGCCAACCTGAAACTGGCCGCCGCCGCGCCGGCCTCCGGCGAGCTGGGGCTGGAACGGCTCACCGAATGGCTGGCCCAGCGCACCGGCACCCGTTACCTGCGCATCGATCCGACCCGCGTGGACGTGGCCGCCGCCACCGCCGTGGTCTCCCACGCCTACGCCCGCCGCCACCGGATCCTGCCGCTGGCGGTGGACAGCGAGCGCGTGCTGGTGGCCACGTCCGAGCCGATGGCGCGCGACTGGGTGCCGGACCTGCAGCACCTGAGCCGGCGCCGGATCGAGGTGGTACTGGTCAATCCGCTGGACCTGCACCGCTACTCGATGGAATTCTTCGGCGTCACCCGCTCGGTGCGCGGCGCCCGCGGCGATGCCCGCGATGGCGGCAACGGCAGCGCGCTGCCCAGTTTCGAGCAGCTGGTGGAACTGGGCCGCACCGGTGACGTCACCGCCGACGACCACCACATCGTCAGCATCGTCGACTGGCTGCTGCAGTACGCCTACGAACAGCGCGCCAGCGATATCCACCTGGAACCGCGGCGCGACATGGGCCGGGTGCGTTTCCGTATCGACGGCGTGCTGCACAAGGTGTTCGAGGTGCCACCGTCGGTGATGACCGCGGTGGTCAGCCGCATCAAGGTGCTCGGACGCATGGATCTGGCCGAGCGCCGGCGTCCGCAGGACGGCCGCATCAAGACCCGCTCGCCGGGCGGACGCGAGGTGGAGATGCGCCTGTCGACGATGCCCACCGCCTTCGGCGAGAAGTGCGTGATGCGCATCTTCGACCCGGACTCGGCGTTCAAGAGCATCGAGCAGCTGGGCTTCAGCCCCGAGGAGGCCGCCGGCTGGAACGAACTGGTGGCACGTCCGCACGGCATCGTGCTGGTCACCGGGCCGACCGGTTCGGGCAAGACCACCACCCTGTATTCCACGCTCAAGCGGCTGGCCACGCCGGAGGTGAACGTGTGCACGGTGGAGGACCCGATCGAGATGATCGCGCCGGAATTCAACCAGATGCAGGTGCAGACCAACATCGACCTGGACTTCGCCACCGGGGTGCGCACGCTGCTGCGCCAGGACCCGGACATCATCATGATCGGCGAGATCCGCGACCTGGATACCGCGCACATGGCGGTGCAGGCCTCGCTGACCGGGCATCTGGTGCTCTCCACCCTGCATACCAACGACGCGCCCTCGGCCATCACCCGCCTGCTGGATCTGGGCGTGCCGCATTACCTGATCGCTTCCACCGTCAACGGCGTGCTGGCGCAACGGCTGGTGCGCACCCTGTGCCCGCACTGCAAGATCCCCGACATGCTCACCGATGCCGACTGGGCACCGCTGCGTGATGCCCATGAGGCATTACCTGATGTCGTCACCGCATATGCACCGGTCGGTTGCCTGGAGTGCCGGCACACCGGCTACCTGGGCCGGATCGGCCTGTATGAGCTGCTGCCACTGGGTTCGCGGCTGCGCGCGCTGATCACCCGCGACATGGACCTGGCCGGATTCAGCCGTGCCGCACGGGGGGAAGGACTGCGCACCCTGCGCCGCACCGGGCTTGAAAAGGTGGCCGCCGGGCTGACTACAATCGAGGAAGTCCTGTCCGTACTGCCGCCCTCGGAATGAAGCCCCAGCCGTTTTTAATCCTCGAAACCGGGCAACCGTTCCCGACCCTGCGCCGCTATGGCCGCTTCCCGCACTGGATCCGCGTCGCCGCCGGGCTGGAGCAAGCCGAGACGGTGGTGGTCAATGTCGAACGCGGCGAACCCCTGCCCGGGCGCGACGGATTCGCCGCCACCATCGTCACCGGCTCGGCCGCCTTCGTCACCGACCGCGCCGACTGGAGCGAACGCAGCGCGCACTGGTTGCGCGAGGCCGCCCACGGCGGCATGCCGCTGCTGGGCATCTGCTACGGCCACCAGCTGCTGGCCCATGCGCTGGGCGGCCAGATCGACTACAACCCGGCCGGGCGCGAATCGGGCACGATCCGGTTGGAACTGGAAGCACCGGCCGCGACCGACCCGCTGTTTGCCGGTCTGCCGGCCAGCTTTCCCGCCCATGCCACCCACCTGCAGACGGTACTGCGCGCCCCCGAAGGCGCCACCGTGCTGGCCCGCTCGAACCAGGACAACTGCCACGCGTTCCGCTGGGGCGCGCAGACCTGGGGCCTGCAGTTCCACCCCGAGTTCGCCACCCACCACATGCGCGGCTACGTCCAGGCGCGGGCCGACTGCATCGCCCGCCATGGCGGCTGCGCCCGCCGCGTTGCCCGCGAGGTCAGCGCCGCGCCGCTGGCCCGGCAGCTGCTGCGCCGCTTCGTGCGCCACGTCCGCCACGGCAACCGCCACTGAGCGGACCGCAAGTGCTGCAAACCGTTGAGGCACTGCTCCGGCAAGCCGCCTCTACCCTGCGGCCAACCGCCCCATCGCCATCGGCTACGGGCAACGTTTACCGCCGGAACGCAGATACGCCAAAGGTCACTCGCCCGGGGCCCGGGTTCCAGCGATAATCGTGCGGTGTCAGGCCGGTCCTGGCATCCCCCCTGTTTCGGAATTGCAATGAGCGAGATTCGCAAGGTGCCGGCCTCTGCCGGCGCGGAATGGTTGTTGACCGGGTTCGGCCTGCTCAAGCGCGCGCCGCTGGCCCTGGGTTCGCTGGGCATCCTCTGGGGTGTGGGCACCTGGCTGGTGCTGTCGTTGTCGATGCTGGTGCCGCTGCTGGGCACGGCGGTGCAGTTCCTGCTGCTGCTGGCCGGCCCGTTGTTCATGGGCGGCCTGCTGTGGGCGATCCGCGAAGTCGACCAGGGCCGCATCGCCCGGCCCTCGCACCTGCTGCAGGGCATCCAGGAAGGCCGCGCGCCGCACCTGCTGATCGCCCTGCTGCCGCAGCTGGTGGCCGCCTTGCTGCTGGGCACGCTGCTGCTGGTGCTGGTGGGCACCGCCGGCCTGCAGCAGCTGTCGGAGGTGATGCTCAAGCTCAACGAGATCAGCCAGTCCGGCGCGCAGCCGGACCCGGCGCAGATCGAAGCGCTGGTGGCGACGCTGCCGGCCGGGCGCATCCTGCTGTGGCTGCTGCTGTTGCTGGGCACCTTCGCCGCGCTGACGCTGGCACTGTTCGTGATGCCGCCGCAGGTGATGTTCGAAGGCCGCACCGGCTTCCACGCCTTGCGTGAGAGCCTGCGCGCGAGCCTGCACAACCTGCCGGCGATGCTGGTGTTCTTCGTGCTGGCCTTCATCGCGATCTTCGCGATCTACTTCGCGGTGATGATCGTGGCACTGATCATCGGCCTGATCGCCGGCCAGGCTGCGGCCATGGCGGTGGCGCAGCTGGTGCTGATGGCGGTGCTGATGCCGGTGTTCGCCGGCTCGGTGTATGCGGCCTGGAAGCAGATGCTGGCGCCGGCGGGTACCGGCACACCGCCGCCGGCGACGGCTGGACACGTGATCGAAGTCTGACAGCGGCGCCGGTGCGCGCTGGCCGGCGGGTGGGCGGGCTTGAAGGCCTGCGCCCGAGCCGGACCGGTCGCGCGCACGCCTTGCCTTGGCGTCCAACGCGCGGACGCTCTGCGCGCCAGCCACTGGCCGACGGATAGTCCGGATAGCAGGCCACCGGCAGGCGCCATCCCCACCTCAAGTCACGGCCCCGGGCCGGGGGCGGGAGCAGCGCCTGCCGCCGCTACGGCGAACGCGCCGGGGACCGGTTGGCCACGACTGCCGGCCTGGGCCGACCCAGCGGTTTCAGGAAGCGGCGGCCTTGTTCGGGTCGCGCGGCTGCAACCAGCGCGCGGCATGGATGCCGAGCTCGTACAGGATGCACATCGGAATGGCCAGCATCAGCTGCGAGACCACATCCGGCGGCGTCAGGATCGCGGCCAGCACGAAGATGCCGACGATCGCGTAGCCGCGCCCTTCGCGCAGCTGCTGCGGCGTCACCCAGCCCAGCAGCACCAGGATGACCATCGCCACCGGCAGTTCGAAACTGGCGCCGAAGGCGAAGAAGATGGCTAGCACAAAATCCAGATAGGCGTTGGCATCAGGGGTGATGGCGATCACTTCCGGGCGGAAAGTGGTCAGAAAATGGAACACCGTCGGCAATACCAGAAAGTAGGCGAACGCACAGCCGAGGTAGAACAGCGCCACCGCCGAGCCCAGCAACGGCACGGCCAGCCGCTTCTCGCGCGCATACAGGCCCGGCGCCACGAACGCCCAGGCCTGGTACAGCAGCCACGGCACCGCCACGAACAACGCGGTGAAGAAGGTCAGCTTCAGCGGCGCGAAGAACGCGCCGGCCGGATTGGTGGCGATCATCGACTGCCCGGCCGGCAGCTGGGAGACCAGCGGTGTGGCCAGGTGGGTGTAGAGCGTGCGCGAAAACGGCAGCAGCGCCAGCAGCACCACGCCCAGCCCCATCAGCCCGCGCACCAGCCGCGCGCGCAGCTCGACCAGATGCTCGATCAGCGTGCTGTCGTTGAAATCCGGGTCGCTCACGGCTTCGGCTCCGCTGCATGGGCATCGGCCGGGGCCTGTGGGCTGTCAGAGGGAATCGCGTGATTGCCGGCAGGCGAGGGCCCCCCGGCCACCGGGTCCGCCGTGAGGGGGCGCGGCTCGATGACCCGTTCGCTCGCCGGGGCGGACTG
Organism: Stenotrophomonas pictorum JCM 9942; assembly: GCF_001431585.1. NCBI lineage: Bacteria > Pseudomonadati > Pseudomonadota > Gammaproteobacteria > Lysobacterales > Lysobacteraceae > Stenotrophomonas > Stenotrophomonas pictorum. The sequence continues at coordinate 82,583 of NZ_LLXS01000007.1, forward strand.
CTCCACTTCCTGCCTGAAGCCATCCACCTCGCCGCGCACCTGTCCGGCCTGATCGCGCAGCCCGGCCTCGGTCTGCTGCATCGAGTGGCGCACGGCCTGCAGGTTGCGCTTGAGCTCCTCGGCGTGCAGTTCGCGTTCGAGTTCCTGCTTGACCGAATCCCACTGGTTGCGGGCACGCCGCACCCACAACCCGGCAAAGCGGGCCGCCTTGGGCAGCCGTTCCGGCCCCAGCACCACCAGGGCCACCACCGCGATCAACAGCAGTTCACTGAAGCCGATATCGAACACGCCCGGAACCCCGGATCAACGCGCGTCGCGGTCGTGCTCGGCCTGCTTGTCGCCGCTCTTCTGCGCATCGCGCGACTGGTCGCCCAGCTGCGCGGCCGGCTTGTCCTCGTCACGCATGCCTTTCTTGAACTCCTTGACGGCACTGCCCAGATCCTTGGCGCCGCTGGTCAGACGCTTGGTGCCGAACACCAGCAGGACGATGACCAGCACGACCAACCAGTGCCAGATGCTGAAACTGCCCATGATCCGCTCGCGTTATCTGTGTGGAGGAGGTCGAGCATAGCGCACCGTGCCTGCTCGATCGCTATGCCGAAGGTCAGTGGCCGCCGTCCAGCGATTCGGTGCGGATTTCACCTTCCGACACCGGCTGGAAGCCCTGCTGCGGCGCGTGCTCGGCCGTGGCCGGCTGCAGCGGTGCGGTGGTGGCGGTATCGGTGCCGCCGCTGACCACCGGCGCCTGCACGCTGACCGGCGCGCTGCGCGCGGCCGAAGCGGTCACCGGTGCCGGCGCGCCCTGGGTACCGCGCTTTTCACGCGCGGCGTAGGTCGATTCCTCCAGACGGTCGCGGAAGGACACCACATCACTGGACGGCGCCTCGTTCAGACGGCCTTCCAGGATCATCCGTGGCGTGGTGTTCGGGCCGTAAGCGTCGAGGTTGGCGGCATCGTCGATCTGCAGCACCGCGCCATCGAGCGCGACCCCGGCGAACAGGCCGCGCGCGCGCGACCACGACCAGATTTCGGCCTTGAGCTGGCCGTCGGTGGCGGCGGCGGCACTGCGCCCGACCGGACCGGCGGCCACACCGGCGTCGGCACCGAGGGTGAACTTGCCGTTGACGATGTTGTCCAGGCTGCGGTCGTTGCGGAACACCAGAATCACATCGGAGGACTGCACGCCGGCCTGGAAGCCGATGCTGCCGCCGGTGAGCTTGATGAACACCGGGTTGGACCAGCTGCCATCGGCCATCTTCACCGACATCAGACCGTGGCCACGACGGCCGCCGAGCACCAGCCCGGCCTTGATCGTGTCGGGAATGACGATGACCGCGCGGCCCTCGTCCAGCAGTTTGTCGGGAATGGCCTGCTCGGGAATGTTCTGGATCTCGCTCAGCACGCGTACCGCATTGCGGGCGCGCTGATCCTCCTGCGGGCCGGCAACGGCGTTGGCGGACAGCAGGCTGGCAGACAGCAGCAGGGCAAGGCACGGCAGGCGGCGCATGGTTAACTCCGTAGGTCGGTGCACAGGAAGATAAAGCAAGTGCCTGAAAATAGGAGCGCCGCTCTGAATACGCAGTGAGCGGAGATATCCGGCGCCGCGTCCGCGTTGCCATCTCCGCATCGCCGGCAGCGGCGGGACCTGCGAGAATGTACGCATGTCCGACGCACCCATCACCGCGCTGCTCGCGGTCAATCTAGGTACGCCCGAGACGCCCACCGCTCCTGCGGTGCGTCGCTATCTGGCCGAATTCCTCAGCGATCCCCGTGTGGTGTCGATCCCGGCACTGCTGTGGAAACCACTGTTGTACGGGGTGATCCTGCCGCTGCGCAGCAGTCGCTCGGCCGCCAAGTACGCGCAGGTGTGGCTGCCGGAAGGCTCGCCGCTGGCGGTCTACACGCAGCGGCTGACCGCGCGCCTGCAGCAGGAACTGCCGCACTGGCGCGTGCGTTACGCGATGCGCTACGGGCAACCGGCGCTGGACAACGCGCTCGATGCGCTGGTGGCCGAAGGCATCCGCCGCATCGTGGTGCTGCCGCTGTATCCGCAGTACTCCACCACCACCACCGCCTCCATTGAAGACAGGCTGGCGCGCTGGCAGGCCCGCAATCCATCCATCACGCTGCAGACCATCCGCGACTACGCCACCGATCCGGCCTGGGTGGCGACGGTGGCGGGCTCCATCCGTGATTACTGGCAGCAGCACGGCCGCGCCGAGAAGCTGGTGTTCTCTTTCCATGGCATTCCGCAGCGGGTGGCCAACAATGGCGACCCCTATCCGCAGCAGTGCCAGGCCAGCGCGCATGCCATTGCCGCGGCGCTGGAACTGCAGCCACACGAATGGGCCATGGGTTATCAGTCGCGCTTCGGCCGCGAGCAATGGCTGCAGCCCTATGCCGAGCCGATGCTGTGGGAGCTGGCCGCCGCGGGCGTCCGGCATATCGATGTGGCCTGCCCCGGCTTTGCCACCGATTGCCTGGAAACTCTGGAAGAAGTGGCGATGGGGTTCACCGAGACCCTGGCCGAACGTGGCGCGCAGATGCGCTACATCCCCTGCCTGAATGATGCGCCGGCGCACGCCCGTGCTCTGGCCCGCCTGGCCGCAGCGCAACCGGGATGACTGTGCAGCCGCTGGAGTTGATCGCCGATGGCCTACCGGTCGCGGCGCTGCGCAGCGGCACGCCCGGTGGGCTGAAGGTGCTGGCCCTGCACGGCTGGCTGGACAACGCGGCCAGCTTCCTGCCGCTGGCCGCGCAGCTGCCGACACTGGATCTGGTGATGGTGGATCTGCCCGGTCACGGGCTGAGCGATCACCTGCCGCCGACCACCCCCTACACCACGCCCTACGCGATCGTGCAGACGCTGGCCATCGCCGATGCGCTGGGCTGGGACCGCTTCGTGCTGCTGGGCCATTCGATGGGCGCGGCGATCGCCAGCCTGGTCGCGGCGGTGGCGCCGCAGCGGGTGCAGGCGCTGGTCTCGATCGAGGCCCTGGGCGGGCTGAGCGCGCCGGCCGATGAGACGGTGCAGCGACTGCGCACCCATGTCGAGGCCCTGCGCAAACTCGACGGCCGGCCGTTGCGGGTGTTTCCCGACCTGGCCGCCCCGGTGCGGGCACGGATGATGGTCAACCAGCTCAGCGAAGCGTCGGCGCGGTTGCTGGTCGAACGCGGCGTCAAACCGGTCGAGGGCGGCTGGAGCTGGCGCAGCGATCCGCGGCTGATGCTGCCCACCGCGGTGCGCATGAGCGAGGAACAGATCCGCGACGTGGTCGGCGCCATCGCCTGTCCGGTGCAGGTGATCTACGCCACCCCGGCGCAGGACTACTTCCCCGAGCCCGAACGCAGCCAGCGCGCGGCGCTGCTGGCCGATGGGCGGCTGGCAACTCTGCCCGGCCACCACCACGTGCACATGGATCAGCCCGCCGCGGTGGCGGCGATCCTCGCCTCGTTCATCGCCGCGCTGCCCGACGGCAGCTGAACAAAGCCGCGTCATCCGCCGCACGCAGAGGTCAAGTGGCGGCGATTGCGGCCGATATCCGGATAACGCCGTATACCGAGATGATGTTCCGCGCAGGCCCGCAAGCGACCTGCCCAGTTCCTGCCCCATGCGCGCCCCCCTTACCCGCCGGACCGGTGTCCTCACCGGTGTGATCCTGCTCGCCTGCTGGCTGGGCTGGACCGCCACCAGTTTCGCCGCCCTGGGCACGCGTCCGGTCGGCGACGCAGCGGCGGTCGCACAGCTGCTGGCACGGCTGGAAGGCAGCGGCCTGCGGCTGCCGCCGGGACAGCCGCTGGCGCTGCGGTTGCCCTCGTCCGGTTGCACCTGCCTCGACGGCGACGCCACATGGCGGCAGACGGTGCTGGCCATCGAAGCCCAGGGCGGCCGCGCCATCACGCTGCCGGCAGCGTTTGTCGATGGCCACGGCTACGCGCTGCTGGTGCTCGATCAGCGCGGCCAGCCGGTCTACGCCGGTCCCCTGGCCTTGCCCGCGCTGTACTGCGGACAGGGTCGCGCCGCACTGGCCGACTGGCTGCCGGACCTGCTCTCGGCGCACACGCCGCCCCTGATTCTTCCTCCCCGCTGTTCCTGCTGAACCGGAGTTCCCCGATGCCCGCCCGTCCCCACACCAGCGCCCCCGCGCGCGATGCCTATTACCAGCAGTTGGCCTGTGCGGCCGACCGCCTGTTTCTGCTGCTCGGCCTGATCCTGGGCGCGGCCTCGCTGGGCATCGCCGCGTGGAACGGCAGCTGGCTGCCGTTTGCCGCGATCAGCGCGCCGTCGCTGGTGCTGATGGCCGTGCAGCTGCGCCTGGCACCGGGCAGCCTGCTCAGCCGCGTCACCGTGGCGCTGGTGCTGATGGCACTGGTCGCCGCGACCATCCAGCAGACCCAGGGCCTGGTGGAAATGCACTTCGGCGTGTTCGTGGTGATCGCGCTGCTGCTGTTCTACCGCGACTGGATACCCGTGGCCGTGGCCGCCGCCGCCATCGCCGTGCATCACCTGGGGTTCTACTGGATGCAGACCCGCGGACTGCCGGTACGCGCCTTCACTCCGGGCAGCGGCACCGGCATCGTGCTGCTGCATGCGCTGTATGTGGTGGTGGAAGCCGGTTTTGTCTGTGTGATGGCGATACAGCTGCGACGCCAGGTCCTGACCCTGGGTGCGTCGCCCGAACAGCTGCGGGCGGTGGTCGACGCGCTGGCTGCCGGCGACACAAGCAGTTCGGCGACGGCCGCGATCCAGGCCGCCCCCGGTACGCTGGCCGACGGCGTGCTGCGCATGGACACGCAGCTGCGCGCGCAGCGGGCGCAGGAGCAGGCGCTGAACCACGAGAACGCACAGATCCGCGCATCACTGGACGCCTCGCGTACCGGCATGATGATCGCCGATGACGATCACATCATCCGCTACGTCAACCGCTCGGTGGTGGCGCTGTTGCGCAACCAGCAGGAAACGCTGCGCAAGGCGTTCCCCGGCTTCGACGTCGACAACCTGGTCGGCAGCAGCATCCACCGCTTCCACGCCAACCCCGGGCGCATCCGCGCGATGCTCGATGCGATGCAGCAGCCGCATTACGGCCGCATCCAGATCGGAGGCGTGCATTTCAGCCAGGCGGTGACGCCGGTGCTGGATGCTGCCGGTACCCGCATCGGCTTTGCGGTGGAGTGGCACGACCGCACCCAGGAAATCGAACTGGAAGACAGTGTCGCCACGCTGGTCGGCGCCGCCGCGCAGGGCGATCTGGGCCGGCGCCTGCAGCCGGTGGCGGAGCCCGGTTTCATCCGCACCCTGACCACGGGTATCAACCAGCTGCTCGACACGCTGGCCGGCGCCACCGGCGAGATCCGGCAGATGCTGTCGGCGCTGGCGCAAGTCAACTTGGACCACCGCATCGAACGCGACTACGCCGGCGACTTCGAGGCGATGAAGCGCGATGCCAACCTCACCGCGCAGCGCCTGGCCGACATCGTCGATCGCATCAAACAGTGCTCGGGGGCGATCAATACCGCCGCGCGCGAGATCGCCGTCGGCAATACCGACCTGTCCGGGCGCACCGAGCAGCAGGCCGCCAACCTGGAGGAAACCGCCGCCTCGATGGAGGAGCTGACGTCCACCGTGCGCGCCAATGCCGACTCGGCGCGGCACGCCAACCAGCTGGCGATCGGCGCGGCCGATGTCGCCGCCCGTGGCGGCCAGGTGGTCGGCCAGGTGGTGAACACCATGCAGGCCATCGAACAGTCGTCCCACCGCATCGCCGAGATCATTTCGGTGATCGACGGTATCGCCTTCCAGACCAACATCCTGGCGTTGAACGCGGCGGTGGAAGCGGCGCGCGCCGGCGAGCAGGGCCGCGGCTTTGCGGTGGTGGCCTCGGAGGTGCGCACGCTGGCGCAACGTTCGGCCACGGCCGCGCGCGAGATCAAGTCGCTGATCGATGATTCGATGACCAAGGTCGACGATGGCGCCGCGCTGGTCGCCCAGGCCGGCAGCACCATGGCCGAGATCGTCGGCTCGGTGCAGCAGGTCACCGACATCATGGCGCGCATTTCCGCCGCCTCGCAGGAGCAGTCCACCGGTATCGAGCAGGTCAACCACACGGTGATACAGATGGATGAAACCACCCAGCAGAACGCCGCGCTGGTGGAGGAAGCCACCGCCGCGGCGCGCACGCTGGAACAGCAGGCCGATGCGCTGGCCGACGCGGTGTCGGTGTTCCGCTACGGCGGCACCGCCGATGACCACCCCAGCAGCGCGCGTCGGGTGGCTTCGTACTGATCCAGCGCGAGGCGATTCCGCCGGCCGGCTGCGCTCAGCCGCGTGTACCAACAAGGCCCGCCGTGCGGGCCTTGTTTATGCCTCATCCCTTGCCATCTGCCAGCATCGCCCACGCGGGCCGGGCACGGTGGCCAGTGCCAGCAACGCCGCGCCGGCAACCGGCGCGGCGTTGCACATGCCGCCTTGCGGATCAGGGCGTGGCCGGTGCCAGCAGCTCGACTTCGGCCAGGCGCAGCGAGTCGCGCGAGGCCAGGCGCAAGCGGTATTCGGCATGCTTGCCCGGCTGCGCGATGCGGAACGGCCGGGTCTGCCGTGCCCAGGCGAAGGCTTCGTCGCTGCGCTGGTCGATCACCTGCCACTGGCCGCCGGCACTGCGTGCCTCCAGCGTCCAGCTGGCGCTACGGATCGGATCACCGCCGCTGGTCAGCGTGTACATCGCCGCCGCACCCGGGGCCGCGCCAGTGAAGGTGACCGTGGCATTGCCACGTAGCGGGCTGTCGGTGGCCGCATCGTCATCCAGCAGCGCCGGTGCCGGGTCGCCCTCCCCCACGGTGGCCTTCGCCCCTTGCAGCAGATCGCGCTGCGGCGTCGGCTGCTGGCCCGGTGCCGTCAGCGAACGCGGCAGCGCATCGGCGCCGGTACCCCAGCGTGAGGGCTGCGGCCCCATCTCGAACTCCAGCACCGCTCCCCCGGCCAGCAGCGCGTGCGGCACCCAGACCTTGTTCCACGGCTTGCCGTTGATCTTCAGCGACTGCACGTAGACGTTCTGCGGCGAGTTGGCCGGTGCCTTGATCACCAGCTGCTTGCCGTTCTGCAGGCGCACGCTGGCCTCGCGGAACAGCGGCGAACCGATCACGTACTCCGGCGCGCCCATGCGCAGCGGATACAGGCCCAGCGAGGCGAACAGGTACCACGCCGACATCTCGCCGTTGTCCTCGTCGCCCGGGTAGCCCTGGCCGATCTCGCTGCCCAGATACAGCCGCGACAGGATCTCGCGGGTCAGTTTCTGCGTCTTCCACGGCTGCCCGGCATACAGGTACATCCACGGGATGTGGTGCGCCGGCTGGTTGCTGTGCGCGTACATGCCCAGGCGCACGTCACGCGCCTCGGTCATCTCGTGGATCACGAAACCGTAGGAACCGGACAGCGCGCGGCTGGCGGTTTCCGGCGTGCTGAAGAACTGGTCCAGCTTGGCGGCCAGCTGCGCGCGGCCACCGTACAGCGCGGCCAGGCCCTCGCCGTCGTGCGCGGCGGTGAAGGCGAACGTCCAGCCGTTGGCTTCGGTGTAGTCATAGCCCCACTGCGCCGGGTTGTAGTCCTTGCCCTCCACGCGCCAGCGGCCTTGCGCGTCGCGGCCGATGAAGAAGCCGGCGTCACGGTTGAATAGGTTGGCGTAGTCGGCGGCGCGATGGCGCAGGTACTGCGCTTCGGTGGCGTAACGCTCACGCGCGGCCGGCGTGCCGGCCCGCTCGGACAGGCCCTGGGCCAGGTTGGCCAGGCCGAAATCGTTCAATGCGCCGTCCATCGTCCACGACAGGCCTTCGTGGATACCGGCCTCGACATAGCCCTGGAAAGTGGAGCGGGCCATGCCCTTGCGGCCGACATGGCGGTCCGGCGGCACCACGGTGGCGTTCTTCAGGCCGGCCTCGTAGGCCTCGGCCGGGTCGAAGCCGCCGATGCCCTTGAGCCAGGCGTCGGCGAAGGCCACATCCGAGCTGGTGCCGACCATCAGGTCGGCATAGCCGGGCGAAGACCAGCGCGCGATCCAGCCGCCGGCGCGGTACTGCTCGATGAACCCCTGCACCATCTGCCCGGCATCGTCGGCACTGAACAGCGCATAGGCCGGCCAGGTGGTGCGGAACGTGTCCCAGAAGCCGTTGTTGACGTACATCCTGCCGTCACGCACGCCGACATAGCTGCGCACCGCGCTGCCGTCGGTGTTCTGGTCCGAGCCGCTGGCCTGGTTGGCGTAGCGCCAGTCCGGCGCGGCCTTGCTGCCGACGTTCTCATGGCCCGAATTCGGGTACAGGTACAGGCGGTACAGGTTCGAGTACAGCGTGGTCTTCTGGTCGTCGCTGGCATCGCCGATGTCGAATGCGCCCAGGCGCTGGTCCCAAGCGTCCTGGGCGCGCGCGGCGACGCTGTCCAGATCGTCGGCGGCGCTGATTTCCAGCGCCAGGTTGTGCTTGGCCTGCTCCACCGAGATCAGCGAGGTGGCGATGCGCATCTGCACCCGCCGCGCACTGCCGGTGTTGAACTTGATGTAGCCGGTGGGCCGGCCGGTGTCGATGCGGCCGCTGGCCTGCCAGGGCGTATCGAAGGTGGCATAGACGTACATGCGCGAGGCGCCGTTGGACAGCCCGCTGCGCACGTCGGTGTAGCCGCTCAGCGTCTGTGTGGCCGCATCCAGGGTCAGGCCGCCACGCGCGTCGACATTGTCGAACAGCAGGTTGGCGTCACCATCCTGGGGGAAGTCGAAACGGAATACCGCGGCGTGGTCGGTCGGGGCGATGGCCGCGGCGATGCCGTTGTCGAAGTTCACCGCGTACCGGTACGGGCGCGCCTGCTCCTGGTCGTGCGAGAACGACAGCGCGCGCTTGCCGCGGTCGGCCTCGGGCACGCCACGGTCCAGCGAAGGCATCACCTGGAAGGTCTGCCGGTCGCCCATCCACGGGCTTGGCTGGTGGCTCAGCGCCAGCGCCTGCAGCTGCGGCCGGTTGTCGGCGTTGCTGCGCTCGTTCCAGTGGTAGAGCCAGCTGATCGAACCGGCATCGGTCACCGGCGTCCAGAAGTTGAAGCCGTGCGGCACCGCGGTGGCCGGGATGTTGTTGCCGCGCGAGAAGGTGCCGTTGGACTGGGTGCCACGGGTGGTCAACACCCAGTCCGACACGCGCTGCGGTACCTGCCGCGGTTGTGCGTCCAGGCGCACATCGTCGATCCAGCCGGAGACCGGCGTGCCGGCGGCACTGGCTACTTCCAGCTCGACCGCGACCACGCGGCGCCCACGCAGCGCGGCGATGTCACCCAGCCGCACCGACTTGCGCGTCCACTGCTGCGGATACAGCGTCTTGGAATCACCCTGCGCCCGCGCACCGAGCGCCATGCCATGCTGGTCGCGCGCCGGCGTGGCCGACAGCCGGCTGCCGTCATCGAGCAGCAGATCCAGCGACACGTAGGTCGAGGCCACGGTGTCGCCGGCGACGATCTCCGGCAGCACCAGCCACGACAGCGTGGTATCGGCCTCGACCAGCACGTCGGCCTCGAGCAGCCGCTGCCGCGCCTGGCCGCCACTGCTGGCGTAGTGCAGCGCCTGCAGGCCGCTGTAGCCGGCCTTGGCCTTGGCCGCGTACGGCGCCTGCGGACCGCTGCCGACCTGCAGCGAAAGCGCCGTGTCAGCGGCGCTTGCCGGCGCCGGCTGGCCCGGCTCGAACGAGGTCCACAGCCCCGGCGTGGCGGCATGGCCCAGCAGCGGCAGCAACGCCAGCGCAAGCAGCAGCGGACGGGGGGAGGGCGTGACGCGCGGGATGGCAGGCAGGTTCAAGGACGTGTCTCTCGGAGCCAGGTTGAAATCAGGTGCCAGCCCGGCAGACGCGCCCCGGCGCACGCCGTTGGGCATGCGCCGGGGGTGCGAGGACACCGGCCCAGCAGTATTTGAATCGATTCAAATCGTGCCCGGATCGTGCCGTAAACGCCGGGTCCGGGCAACCGTTATCCGCGTGGAAAACTTGCTGCATTGCGCAATATCCGCCCGCATCGCCGCCGTTTGTACGGCGCCGCTCCGGACCACGGATCCGGCGCAGATGCCGCTGCGGCGAGAGGGACGCCGGCTGCGCAAGTGCCGCCCACACCCGGACAAAACGATGCGGCAACGCACCACAGATGAGGGCCGCCCGGTGCCAAATCGTGCGGTGGCGGGGTCAAAACGGTGGGGGATCGGCCCGTGCCCGGCGCTCCTCTCCGGGACCAGCACACACTGCTCAGCGGTCCGCTGGCGGGGTGATGCTCAGCAACATCCGCAAGGTCGCCTTCAGCCGCCGGCCCTCGGCGTGGAAGTAGTCGCGCTCCTGCCGCCAGTGCGGGAAGCGCGCCTCCACCTCGACCCAGAACGCCGGCGAGTGGTTGGCCTGCAACAGATGGCACAGTTCATGGACCAGCACGTACTCGAACGCCGAAGGACGGCCGAGGATCAGCGCCAGATCCAGCGCCATCGAGCCGTCCGGTGCCAGCGATCCCCACTGCGAGGACATCACCTTCAGCCGCAACCGCGACGGCGCCCGCGGCAGCCCGGGCAGATACGCCGGCAGCCAGCGGCCGACATCGGCCCGCATCTGCGCCTCGTAGAACTCGCGCAGCGCGCGCCGCAACGCCGGCTCACCGGCGCGCGCCGGCAGCTGGATGCAGGCCACCTCCGCGCCGAGCTCGACCCGCGCAAACCGCCCGACCTGCCACTGCACCGGCAGGTAGTCACCGCGCAGCGGCAACTGTCCGGGCTGGCGCAGGCGCAGGGTCGGCACCGGCAGTGCCTGGTCGCTGAAGCGGGCCAGCTGTTGCTGCAGCCACTGCCGGTTGGCGTGCAGGAACTGCTCGCCGGAGGCCAGGCTCGCGCGCAGCGGCAGGGTCAACCGCGCACCCCGCTCGTCGACGCTGAGCTTCAGACGCCGCGCCCGGGGATCACGCACACGCAGCACGTCGATTTCATCGCTTTCGCCCAGCCGCAGGCGCACGGTATCGCGCTGGATCACCGGTGCGGCGGGTGCGATCAGGCGGCGGAGCAGACGGGACATGGTCGCAGCTTAGTCCCCGCCGCGTTAGCAGCGCGGCAGGAACACGGTGGCGTCAGGCGTCGGCCTTGCTCAGCTTGAACGCCTGTTCCAGCAGCAGGAACAACCGGCGGATCTCGCCACTCTGCAAGGCGAAGCGCGCTTCCAGTTCGGCGCGGTGGCCGTCCTCATCGATATGCTCGAGCTGGTCCAGCGCGCCATCGAGGAACTTGAGCTTGCGCACGATCAGGTCATCGCCGAGCACGAAGGACAGGTTGTCCTCGAACACCAGGCCCAGCTTGGTGACCTGCTTGCCGGCATCCAGATGCTTGTCGATCTCGTCGCAGCGCAGTTCCTGGTGCTGGCACTTGACCACCGCGCCGCCCTCGGCCGGATCCTTCATCTCGCACTCTTCGCCCAGGCTCAGGCCCTCGGGCAGCGGTTCGCCGGCGATCCACGCGGTCAGGATCGAACGCGGCGCCACTTCGGCGTTGAGCGGCATCGCCGGGAAGCTGCCGAGCACCCCGCGCACATCGCTCATCACGTTCTCGGCGGTCTTCTGGCTGGAACCGTTGACCACCACATAGCCGTGGACCAGATCGAAGAACGCATCCACGCGGGAGGTCTTGACAAAGGCGCGCGGCAGCAGTTCGTGCAGCAGATCATCCTTCAGCCGCTTGCGCTCGCGCCCACCGGGCCTGCGGCCCTCCTTCTCCTCGATCTCCTCCAGCCGGCGCTCGAGCAGGTCGTTGACCACGGTACTGGGCAGGATCTTGTCCTCGCCGCCGATGGTCAGCCACAGCGCCTCGCCCAGACGGTGCGAGAACTGCTCCTTTTCCTCGCGGCCGAACGGCGAGATGAAGCCACGCGAGCTCATCTCCAGCGCGCCCACCGGTTTGAGCACGGCCGGCGGCAGCAGCGTATCGATCTCGGAAAAATCAACGGACGAGGGGAAGCGGAAGAACGTCAGGTTTTTGAAAAACATGGATTGCCTGTAAAGAGGAATTCAGAAAAAGACGCCAACGGCGTCCGCTTAGGCGTCGGCGGTCTCAGCACCCGCAGCGGTGATGCCGGCCAGCCACGCATGCGCGTCCGGCAACGGCGCCGCCGCGCGGCGGCCAAGCGCCATGAAATCGAACAAGGCCGGATCGGCCAGCTGCGAAGGCCGCACCGTCCCCAGCGCGCGCGATATCTGTTCCACGCGACCGGGGTGCTCCTTCTCCCATTGCTGCAGCATCAGTCCGACCTGCTTGCGCTGCAGGTTCTCCTGGCTGCCGCACAGGTTGCACGGAATGATCGGGAAGCGGCGCGCGGCGGCGTACTCGATGATGTCGGCCTCGCGGACATACGCCAGCGGGCGGATCACCACATGCTTACCGTCATCGCTGAGCAGCTTGGGCGGCATGCCCGACAGTTTGGCGTGCTGGAACAGGTTCATGAAGAACGTGGCCACCATGTCGTCGCGGTGGTGGCCCAGCGCGATCTTGGTGAACCCGTTCTGCTCGGCGTAGTTGTACAGCGCACCACGCCGCATCCGCGAACACAGCGAACACATCGTCTTGCCTTCCGGGATCACCCGGCTGACCACCGAATAGGTGTCCTGTTCGATGATGTGGTACGCCACGCCCAGCCCGGCCAGGTAGTCGGGCAGCACCTGCTCGGGAAAATCCGGCTGCTTCTGGTCCAGGTTCACCGCCACCAGCTCGAACGGCACCGGCGCCTTCTTCTGCAGCTGCAGCAGCACATCGAGCAGCGTGTAGCTGTCCTTGCCGCCGGACAGGCACACCATCACCTTGTCACCGGCCTCGATCATGCCGAAGTCGGCGATGGCCTGGCCCACCTGGCGGCGCAGGCGCTTGGCCAGCTTGTGGTGCTCGCGCTCGGCCACGCGCGGGTCGCGGGCGCGCGGCGCGGGATCGGGAAGGGGAATAACAGCAGTCATTGGCGCCATTCTACCGGCTTGGCGACGCCGCTCTCGCTGAACCCGGCAACCGGGTATGCTCGACAGCTGTGGACACCATGACCCTAGACCAGATCAGCCAGCGCATCGCCGAACTGCGGGCCGAGCACCGCAGTCTGGACGAGCGCATCGCGCGGCTGGCCGCCAACCCGGACGACGAGCTGGAAGCCAAGCGGCTGAAACGGCGCAAGCTGCAGCTCAAGGACTGCATCGGCAAACTGGAAGCGATGCTGATCCCGGACGAGCCGGCCTGAGCCCCTCCCGTATCGGATGACCGCCCCCGACGGCGGACAAGCGTGCGGCCAGTGCCTGCAACACCCCGGCACCGGCCCTGCGGAAGTCCGCCGCGCCGGCATCCGACCCCCTGCGCTGGCCGCATCGCTCAGCCCTGCGGCGCAGGCGCCTCGGGCTTCACCGCTTCGGGACTGACCCGCTCGATGGTGTGGCGCAGTTCGCGGCCAAGAATGAACTTGGCGTCCTTGGCCCAGGCGTCCAGGCGTTCGTCGAACAGCAGCTTGCTGTTCTCGTCCGGCCACACCAGCCGCAGCTGGCGCAGCTTCTGGATGAAGCTGCGGAACAGCGTGCGGTCGAAGAACTCCGGCGCGGCCGGCGCATAGAGCAGGCTCAGGCGCTGCGCGGCCTGCTGGCACAACCCTTCCAGCTCACCGGCACCGAGTGTGCCGGGGCCATTCTTCACCAGTACCGAGATGGCGATGTAGTAGCGCTCGAAGGCCTGTTGCAGCGAATGGCCGATCGCACGCAGGCGGAACACCTCGTCGGTCTGGCCGGTGCTGCGCGCGAGCATGCCGCCGTCGTCCTCGCCCACATGCTGGAGCAGGCCTTCGCGCACGAACACGTCGATGGTCTGGTCGATGCGCGCGGCGAACTCGTCCTCGCTCCATGGCAGGAACAGCTCCTGCTGCAGGAACGGGTACAGCCCGCGCCCCAGCCGCAGCAGGCCGCCGCGGCTCATGCGGCGGTTGTTCTGGAAGCAGCACGCCACCCACGACGACGCCGTGAACAGGTGCAGCACATTGTTGCGGAAGTAGCTCAGCAGCACCGCGGTGTCGCCACTGACGCTGAGCACGTCGCCCAGCGGGTGCTTGACGCGGGTGAGGACGTTGATCTCCTCGGCGTGGGCGATGATCCGCTCGGGCGAATGCGGGGTGACCGTGACCCGGTCCGAATACGGCATTTCCACCAGCAGCTTCTTGCACAGCTCGATCTGCGCGATCAGGTCGGCCTCGCCCATCGCGTGCTTGGGCGTGGACAGCAGCGCCAGCGCCAGCAGGTTGATCGGATTGACGTCGGCGGCGCCGTTGATGTGCACCTGGATCTGCGTGGCCAGCGTGTCCACGGTGCCGGCCAGCCAGCCCGGCTTTTCGTCCTCGGGAACCGGCTGCCCGTCCCACTCCGGCGCCATCCTGGCCAGCACGTCGTTGAGCGCGATCGGCTCGCCGAAATTCACCACCACCTGGCCGTAGTTCTGCTTGAGCACCTTGGGAATACCCCACAGCAGCGCCCAGATCGACTCCTTCTCCTTCGGCCGGCCGGACAGCTCGTCCAGATAGCTGTTGCCCTCCATCAGCTTCTCGTAGCCGATGTAGACCGGCTGGAACAGCACCGGCTTGCGCGGCTGGCGCAGGAACGCGCGCAGCGTCATCGAGATCATGCCGCCCTTGGGCTGCAGCAGACGTCCGGTCCGCGAGCGCCCGCCCTCGATGAAGTATTCGATCGAGTAGCCGCCGGACACCAGCTGCGCGACGTACTCGCTGAGCACCGCCGAATACAGCGCATTGCCCTTGATCGAGCGGCGGATGAAGAACGCGCCGCCCTTGCGCAGCAGGGTGCCGACCACCGGCAGGTTGAGGTTGATGCCGGCCACGATGTGCGGCGGCACGATGCCGCGGTCGTAGAGCAGGTAGCTCAGCAGCAGGTAGTCCATGTGGCTGCGGTGGCTGGGCACATAGATGACCTCATGCCCGGGCGCGGCTTCCTTGAACTTGTCCAGGTGATGCACCAGCACGCCGGCGTAGATGCGGTTCCAGACGTGGCTGAGCATGAAGCTCGCCGAGCGCACCACCGGGGTGGAGTAGTCGGCGGCGATTTCCCAGGCGTAGCCCTGCGCCTTCTTCCAGGCCTCGGTGGTCTTGGAGTTGTCGCGCTTGGCCTGCACCGCGATGGCTTCACGCACCGGATCGGACTCCAGCACCTTGTCCACCAGC
Organism: Stenotrophomonas pictorum JCM 9942; assembly: GCF_001431585.1. NCBI lineage: Bacteria > Pseudomonadati > Pseudomonadota > Gammaproteobacteria > Lysobacterales > Lysobacteraceae > Stenotrophomonas > Stenotrophomonas pictorum. The sequence goes on from NZ_LLXS01000007.1 coordinate 97,811, forward strand.
AGGCGGCGGGTGGACAGATCCGGGCCGATGATCGATTCGCGGATCCGGCGGAAGTGGGTGCGCAGCACGCGCTGCAGCTTGCGTACGGTGCGCTCCGGCTCCAGGCCTTCATCCACGGTCTCGCGCAGCGATACCGGCGGAGCGAAGCGGACGATGGTGTCGCGACCGTTGAGCAGGATCGCCAGCAACCGGCGGAAGCGGCCCACCAGCGCCCAGTTTTCCGAGAACAGCACCGCGAACCAGCCGCTCTGCTTGTCCGGGGCGCGACCGACGAAGATCGATACCGGCACCAGGTGCACATCCAGCGCCGGATTGGCACGGTGCGCCTGCAGCAGCTTGGCCAGCGAGTCCGAATGGGTCTTGGCGCCGCGCTGTTCGGGAATCAGCGCGCTGTTGCTGGAGCGCCGCGACAGTGCCACGTAAGCGCGTTTGCGCCCGGTCAGGTCGCCGGCCAGCGGCACCAGCGGCGAGGGCAGTCCCGCGTCGCGGCAGGCCTTATCCAGGATCAGCGCGTTGGACAGGCCGTAGTTTTCCAGCACGTACACCACCGGCCGGCCGTCATCGTGGTCACCGGCCTGCTCCGGTTCGATCTTCAACCCCAGCCACGGCTCGATCAGCTTGCCCAGCAGGCGCGCCCACAACGGGCGGCGACCGGCGGCGCGGACATGCGGCGCACGCGCGGCGGTGCCGGCCGCGGAGGCGGCAGGAGAGGCGGACGGCGCATGGGCGGTGTCCGGCGGCAGCAGCTCGCCCTGGTCGGGCTGGGATTTCTGTTTCGACATCGGCGCCATTATGGCTTAGCCGCTGTACCAGCGTTATCGCCGCCGTCCTGCGCGGCGGTTTCCGGCACCGACGGCGCGGCGGCCGCGGCCTCTTGCACCCTGGCCTGCTCGGCGGCCTGGGCGGCGGCCAGCAGCGCGTCGACCTCGGCCAGCGTCTGCGCCGGGTACCAGTGGCCATCGCGCCGCACCAGCATCACCTGCAGATCCAGTTCCGTGCCCGCCAGCGGGTACTGCACGCGCACGGTGGCCTGCTCGCCCTGCTGCGTGACCAGACCGGTGCGCAGCTGGTCGATGCTGTCATCCAGCCGCAGTCCGTAGCTGGCCAGCACCTGCTTGAGCGCGGCCGCGAACGGCCCCAGCCGCTGCAGGCTGGCGGTCATACCGGCCTGCTGGAAGGCCTGTACGCTGTCCAGCCCGGTCGCGCGGGCGGCGGTCGTCAACGTGGTGATCGCGCTCTGCGCCAGCGTGGGATCGGACAGCGGCGCGGCCTGCGCCCAGCCACTGAGCGCGGCGACCAGCTGCACGTAATGGGCACGCTGGGCCGGGCTGTAGTCGCCCTGATGGGTGATGTACTGCACGCCGAACAGCTCCAGCGAGTGCGCGGCCTGACGCACGCTGGCGGCCTGCCCTTCCAGTTGCGCCTTGAATGCGCGCCGCAGCTGCTGCTCGGCATTCTTCTCGGAAAGCGCGGCCAGCAACGCCGGCAACTTTTCATCCAGCGGCAAGTCGCTCAACGGCCAGCGGCTGTGGCCCTGCGCCCAGGCCGTTTCCAGCGCGACGTACTGCGCCGGCGGTACCGCCGCGCGCGCGTAGCCGGCCAGATCGTTGTTGCGCAGATGCATGGCCAGCTGGCGCACGGCAGCGGCCGGCTCGGTGGCCGCGCCGGGCAGTTCCTGCGGCGTGCGACCGCACGCAGCCAGCAACAGCAGCGCGGTCAGCGACACGGACATGAGGTACGGGCGGCTGCGTGATGAAGAGCGTGGCATGGCGTTGTCGGTCCTCCCCCGGGGGCGGTGGCATCTTGAGGCCTGCCCGGTGAGCCCAGCAAGCACAGCCATCACGTGCGGGCGCCGGCGCTCCTTCCCCCGTCCCGCCGCGCCCGCCTCATGGCGCAAGCGCAAACCGGCCGGCGGAGACCGGGGGCTTACGTCCCGGCGCCCGTCCAGCGGGTGAACAGGCAAAAAAAAGAGGCCGCACCGGTACCCGGCAGCGAACCTCCTCAAGCCGGCGCGAGCCGGTGGACAGTTTTGACGCATGGCCGGCAACACCGGACGGGACGTAGCCTACGCGCCCGATTAAGTTAATGCAACACTTCATGAATCACAATTCAAGTAATTGATTTACTTGAATGATTCTGCGATTTCCGCCTGGATGAGCTGCGCCGCGACGTACGGATCGGCCGCCAGCCGGATCGGCCGCCCGACCACAATCGCATCGGCGCCGTCGGCAAAGGCCCGGGCCACGCCCACGGTGCGCTGCTGGTCATCCCCGACCGGGCCGCCGGGACGGATGCCCGGGCAGACGATGGAGAAACCGGCACCGGTGGCGGCGCGGATCGGCGCGGCCTCCTGGCCGGAGGCGATGACCCCGTCAATGCCGGCCCGCTGCGCGGCCAGCGCGCGTTCGACCACCACGTCCACCGGCTCGCGGTCGATGCCCATCTGCGCCAGATCCGGCCGCCCCATCGAGGTCAGCACGGTCACCGCCAGCAGCCGCATGTCCGAGGTGTTGGCCGCGGCGGCGGCCTCCATCATCGCCGGATGCCAGCCGTGGATGGTGCAGTAACTCACCGGCCATTGCGACAAACGACCGATAACACCGGCGATCGTGGCCGGAATATCGAAGAATTTCAGATCGACGAACACACGCTTGTCGCGTTTGGCCAGTGCCTCGAGCACATCGAAATATTCGCCCGAGGCGAGCAGCTCCATGCCGATCTTGTAGAACGACACGGCATCGCCCAGGCGCTCCACCCACTCGATGGCCTGCGCCTTGCCCGGCACATCCAGGGCGAAGATCAGGCGTTCATCGGTGCGCAACGGCAGCGGCGCGCGACTCATCGGGCCAGCTCCAGCGCCTCGCGCTTGGCGCCGTTGCGCAGGTCCGCCGGCAGCGACCAGGCATTGTTGAACGAGGCGCCCTCCCAGCCACCGTAGGTGGGGTTGGGCAGGATCCACCAGCGCGAGCCGATCCAGTCCTGGTGCTTGTCCAGCAGCGCATCGCGGTTGGCCAGGGTGTTGTCCTCGATCTGCAGGAAATCGGTGAACTGGTCACCGACCTGCATCAGCACGCGGTACTGCCGTGCGGCCAGCTGGCGGCGGCAGCCCTTCTCGCTGCCGACCTCGGTGCAGCCCGGCACCGGCGTGCCCAGGCCCAGATAGACGCTGTCATCGGCCACCGGGAAGCCGACCTTGCGCAGGTTGGCCACGGTGGCGTCCTTCATCGCCGCGGTGCGGTTGCTGATGTAGATCATGGTCACGCCCTTGGCCGCGGCCAGCTGGGCGAAGGCCACCGCGCCCGGTACCGCCTGCGCCTGCTGCTCGTCCACCCAGGCCGCCCAGGTGGCGTCGTTGTAGCTGGTGCCGTCGCGCACCAGGCGGGCCTGGTAGGGCGAGTTGTCCAGCACGGTCTCGTCCACATCCACCACCACCGCCGGCTTGAGCGTGGCCGACTGGTGGTTGCCACCCTCGTCCGGCAACAGTGCGGTCCAGTCCGGATCGGCCAGGGCGCGGTCCAGGTGCTCACCGGCCGATTTCCAGGTCTGCAACGCACTGGCGCGGTATTCCTGCGAGCGCTGCACCCACAGCACCGCGTTGAGGTTGTCGTGGGCGCCGTGGGCGGCCATGGCAACCGGCGCCGGCTCGCGGTGCAGACGGTCGGCGGTGGTGCAGGCGGCCAGCGACAGCATGGCGCCGGCCAGCAGGGTGAAGGCGGGGATACGGGACATGGGACTACCGGACTGTTCGAAAACCCGCGCAGTTTACCGGCTCCCCGCCTTGCCCGGGCCGGCGGCTCGGCTATCCTTGCGCCCCCGTGTGACCGGACCACCGATGATGACCGACGCCAAGCAGCCCGCCGACCTGCCCGTACTCGATGCCGCCCAGGCCCGCGTACTGGGCTGCCTGATCGAAAAAGAGGCCACCACGCCGGATACCTACCCGCTGACGGTCAACGCCGCGCAGGTCGCGGCCAACCAGAAGACCGCGCGCGAGCCGGTGATGAACCTTGCCGCCGGCAACGTGCAGCACGCGCTGCGCCAGCTGGAGGGTATGGGGCTGGCGCGCCAGCACTTCTCCTCGCGTGCCGAGCGCTATGAGCACCTGCTGGGGACCAAACTGGACCTGCCGCGGCAGCAGGTCGCGCTGCTGGGGCTGTTGCTGCTGCGCGGCCCCCAGACCGTGGGCGAGCTGGCCGCACGCAGCGAGCGCATGGCCCGCTTCGCCGACGCCAATGATCTGCGCCATCAGCTCGAGCGCCTGCAGCAGCGCGGGCTGGTGATCCTGCTGCCGCGCGCGTCGGGGCAACGCGAGGACCGTTTCATGCACCTGCTGTGTGGCCCGGTGGATGGGGAGGCCCTGGCCGCGCAGTACCGCGCCCCCGCCGGCGCGGCGTCAGCGGCCGACAACAGCGCGCTGGAAGAGCGCGTGCTGCAGCTGGAGGCGGCGGTGGCCCTCTTGCAGGAACAGCTGGCCCGGCTGCAGCAGCAACCGGGCGGCTGACGGCGCTCAGTTCCCGGCATTGACGAACAGCAGCAGCGGTTCGTCCTTGCCCGGCAGCAGCACGGTGCCGTCACCACGGAAACCGAGCTTTTCCAGCAGCGCCACCGAGCGGGTGTTGTCCGGCGACACGACCGCGCGCAGCTCGCCCAATCCCAAGGTGTTGCGCGCGTAGTCCAGCACCGCGCGTGCCGCTTCCAGCGCATACCCCTGGCCGGTGTAGGCGCCCAGCAGGGCGTAACCAAGATCGGCACAAGGCAGACCGTCACGTCGCACCAGTCCGGCATTGCCCAGCCAGGCGCCGTCGCTGCGCCGCTCGATGGCGTACATGCCGAAGCCATGCGTGGCATAGCTGCTGAAGGTGTGATTGCGCAGGTAATCGCGCGCCTGCTCCAGCGTACGCACGCCGCGGTCACCGATGTACTGGTGGAAACCCGGGTCGTTGAGCAGCTCCAGCATCGCCGCCGCATCGGCCGCGTCATCACGCAGCGGCCGCAGCCGCAGACGTTCGGTCTGGATCACCATCGTCATCGGACATGCCCGGGTTGAACGCCCCCTGCAAACTGCCGCCGACGCGGGCGGCTGGCAAGTGCCATCAGCCGGCGGCTCAGTCGAACAGCGCCTCGATCGCCGCCAGTCCGGCCTTGGCGCGCTCCTGCTTGTGCGCGGCATCGGCGACTGGATCGGCGCCATCGCGCTGGATCTCGGCCGCCGGCAGCTCGGCGAAGAAGCGGCTGGGCTTGAGTCGGATGTGCTCGCCGAACTTGCGGGTGAGCTTGCTGTAGCTCATCCACAACTGCACCTTGGCGCGGGTGATGCCCACATACAGCAGGCGCCGCTCCTCCTGCAGATTGCCCTCGTCCAGGCTGACCTGGTGCGGCAGCACGCCATCCTCGCAGCCGACGATGAACACGTAGGGAAACTCCAGGCCCTTGGAGGCGTGCAGGGTCATCATCCGCACCTGGTTGCCGCCATCGTCCTTGTCGTTGCGCGAGATCAGCGCCAGCTGCGCGGCCATGTCGGCGGCACTGGCGCCGCGCGGGCCGCCCTCGAACCACGACGCCAGCTCCTCGATGTTGCCGGCACGGCGCTCGTAGCTGCCGGTGTCCTTGGCCTGGTTGCGCAGCTCCGACAGCAGCCCCGAATCCTTGGCCACGCGCCGCACCAGGTCGCCCGAACTCAGCTGCCGCATGTCCATGCGCAGCGCGCGCAGGATGTCGGTGAACTTGCTCAGGCTGTTGGCCGCCCGCGGTGGCAGCTGCGCCAGCGCGCCCATCGCCTCGGCGGCCTGCGCCATCGGCATGTCCTTGGCCGAGGCCAGCTCGGCCAGCTTGGCCAGGGTGGTGGCACCGACATCGCGCTTGGGCGACTGCACCGCGCGCATGAACGCGGTGTCATCGTCCGGATTCACGATCAGCCGCAGCCACGCCAGCGTGTCTTTGACCTCCTGCCGTTCCAGGAACACGGTGCCGCCGTTGAGGTGGTAGGGCACACCGACCAGCTGCATCGCCTTTTCCAGCGGCCGCGACTGGAAGTTGCCGCGGAACAGGATGCAGAAATCGCTCCACGGAATGCGCCGGCTGGTGGCCAGGAAGTGGATTTCCGCGGCGACCTTCTCGGCCTCGTGCTCGGAGTTGCGGCATTCCCACACGCGGATGCGCTCGCCATCGGCCTGGTCGGACCACAGCGTCTTCAGGTGCTCGTGCGGGTTGTGTGCGATCAGCGCATTGGCCGCACGCAGCACGCGGTTGGAGCAGCGGTAGTTCTGCTCCAGCTTGATGATCTGCAGCGCCGGATAGTCCCGGCCCATCTGCTGCAGGTTTTCCGGATTGGCGCCGCGCCAGGCGTAGATCGACTGGTCGTCATCGCCCACGCAGGTGAAGTTGCCAGCCGGCCCGGCCAGCTGCTTGAGCAGGCGGTACTGGGCATCGTTGGTGTCCTGGCATTCGTCCACCAGCAGGTAGCCGATGCGCTCGCGCCAGGCCAGGGCGATGTCCGGGTTCTCTTCCAGCACCTGCACCGGCAGCCGGATCAGATCATCGAAATCCACCGCGTTGAAGGCGGTCAGCCGTGCCTGGTACAGCGCGTAGACCATCGCCGCGTTCTTCTCGCGGCTGCTGCGCGCCGCCGCCATCGCCTGCTCCGGCGACAGCCCCGCATTCTTGGCGCGCGAGACCAGGTTTTTCACGTCCTCGATGTCGTCGGGCTTGGCATTGCTGCCGCCGAGCAGATCCTTGATCTGCGCGGCCGCATCGTCGGCGTCGAAGATCGAGAAGCTGCGCTTCAGGCCGACATGCTGGTGCTCGATCTGCAGGAACTTCAGCCCCAGCGCGTGGAACGTGCAGATCGTCACCTCGGCCGCATCCTCGGCGCGCAGACGCTTGGCCACACGCTCGCGCATCTCCTTGGCCGACTTGTTGGTGAAGGTGATCGCCGCGATGCGCTTGGCCGGATAGCGGCCGATGCCGATCAGATGGGCGATTTTCTCCACGATCACGCGCGTCTTGCCACTGCCGGCACCGGCCAGCACCAGCAACGGCCCCTGGGCATGGAGCACGGCAGCACGTTGGGGAGGATTGAGCTTGTCGAGCATGAGCGGTTCCACAGGCAGACGGCCATTTTAGCCAGCCCAGGCCGACCCGGCCTGTACCGGGGGAATGAATGGAGGACAGCGCCATTGCCCACTAGCGGGTGTGCTAGGTTTGGCCGGTCACCGACATGATCCGGAGCCTGACCATGCCGTCTGTCCGCCCTGTTGTTGCAACACTGCTGCTGGCCTGCCTGGTGGCTCCGCCGCCGCTGACCGCTGCGGACAGCGAAGGACCGTCCATCCACATGGACGAGGACCTGCTCATGGCCGGCCTGGCGAACAGCCACGGAGACCTGTACTTCCGCCGCACGGCCCAGCTCTCCCTGGAGGCCGGCAGGAACGACCAGGCGATGCGCCAACTCAAGCGGGCGGCTCATTTCGCCGACAAGCCGTCCCAGGCCCTGGTGGCTGAAATCCTGTGGAATGGCTCACACGGCCAGCCACAGGACCGGCCGGCGGCCTACGCATGGATGGATCTGGCCGCCGAACGGGGTTACCCCGAGCTGCTGCGCCTGCGTGAGGCCTACTGGGCGGCCCTGTCTCCGGCCGAGCAGGCCCAAGCGCTGGCCGTGGGTCGCAAGTTGTATGAACGCTATGGCGATGAGGTCTCCCGCCCGCGTCTGGCGAGGCAACTGCGCCGGCAGGCAAACAAGGTCGCCGGCAGCAATACCGGGTTTGCCGGCGGGGTCACCATCCTGGCCCTGTCACCGGGGGGCAGTGGCGTCCGGCGTGCGGCGGCGAGCCCGGGAATGGAAGGTGACAATTTCGCCCCGGTGGTAACCATCGCCGGAAGCCGCTTTTATGCACCCCATTACTGGAAGCCTGAACTGTATTTCCAGCATCAGGACCGCAACTGGCGCGTCGGCGTGAGCGAGCAACGCCTCGGCTCGACCGAGGTCGGCCCCCTGACACCGGTCAAACGCTGACTGCGCCTCGAGCCCCCTCCCATGTCGCGGTAAAATCCCGCCATGGCCAAGCTCTATTTCTATTATTCGGCGATGAATGCCGGCAAGACCACCACCCTGCTGCAGTCGGCGCACAACTACCGCGAGCGCGGCATGCGGGTGGCGATCCTGACGCCGCATCTGGACCACCGCGCCGGTACCGGCATGGTCGCCTCGCGGATCGGCCTGCAGGCGCAGGCCACCGCCTTCGAGCGCGATACCGACCTGGAGAAGCTGATCCAGCAGGACATTGCCGCCCACGGCAGGCTCGGCTGCGTACTGGTGGACGAGGCGCAGTTCCTGAGCAAGGCGCAGGTCTGGCAACTGTCCGAGGTGGTCGACCAGCTGCGCATCCCGGTGCTGTGCTACGGGCTGCGCACCGATTTCCGTGGCGAGCTGTTTGAAGGCAGCCAGTACCTGCTGGCCTGGGCCGACGAGATGCAGGAGATCAAGACCATCTGCCACAGCGGCAAGAAGGCGACGATGACCGTGCGCGTGGACGAGAACGGCTTTGCCGTGCAGGACGGCCCGCAGGTGGAGATCGGCGGCAACGAGCGCTATGTGTCGGTGTCGCGTGCCGAATTCAAGAAGATCACCCGTGGCGAAGGCCGGATCGACCCGATGCAGGCGCCGCTGCCGTTGTAGGTACGAGGGCACCCCGCACCCGGAGCCACGGGGAATGCCCATGCGTGGCGCGTCCCGCATCTACGGTTTCGGGATTTCCAGGGCGACCTGTTCCGCCGCCGGGTCGCACGTGGCGCAGCCCATGCCGGCGGCGTTGCCGGCGCCGCAGCGCTGGACCCGCCCGCAGTCCACTTGCATCGGCTGCGGGTAGGCGTCCGGATCGATGCCGGTGGCGTTGACCTTGCCCGCCCAGTCGCCACGCGTCCTGCCGCGGGGAGCACGCGGGCTGGCGTAGTGCACGCCATCGACGTAGCAGCGGATCTCGTCCTGTTCCTACTACAGCGCGTAAACGGGGAAGCCGTCAGCCGGGCTCGCGCCGCCGGGCAGCAGGTGCCAGGTGCCGGCATGCACGTTGGCGGCCGGCCGTAGTGGAGGGTGCCGTACACGCGCGTTTCCGGAGTCCCAGGCACGGCGCCAGGCATGTCCGCGGGCATGGCCCGGTTCACCGCCTCCAGGGTGTCGATCTGGAAGCGGCCGAACGTCCGCTCCTCGCCCCTGGGTACGCTGCCGCGCCGAGGCGTACGCAGCGTGGCCGTGGCACCGCCGCGATCTTGCGACGATGCCGGGCCGGTCCTGGTTTCGCGGCGCGCGACGACGTGCAGCAGCCCATCGGCCCGCCAGGCGTTGGGGCCCGGCGGGCAGTCGCGGGCGGGGTGCAGCACTGCTGCTCGTGGTTGCCGCCGCCCCAGCAGGTGTCTTCCAGCTCCCACTTCGACAGTTCGATGGCCGGGCCATCGAACTCCTCCTGCCACATCAGCTCCCAACATGGCGGCGCGGCCTACGCGGCGCCGCCAGCAGCTTCAAGGCGTCGGGCATTCGATCTTCCGGTCGTAGTCGGTGCCGATGCTCACCCTGGCCAGCGACAGGCGCAGGCCGGCGCTGCCGCGCAGGGCGAACGGCATGTCCAGCCTGGCGGTGTCGGCGCCGGTGTCGCGCAGGCACTTGAGCGGCACGCCAAGGCGCGCCCACTGGCCCTGCGGCAGCTTGGCCAGCGCATTGCCGATGGCGAGCTCGCCGCTGCAGCCGGTGCCGCAGGTGGCGAGGTAATCCACCTTGGCGCCGGCCGGCAGCGCATCGACCCGCACGTTGGCGATCGCCAGTACGTCGCCGTTGGTTTCCCGCACCAGGTCCAGTGGCATATTCGCGCGCAGCTCGAGGCGGCCGGGACCGTTGAACGCGAACTGGCGCGCGCCTTCCTGCACCTCGGTGTTGACTGCGGTCATCACCACCGACCCATCGGTGGTCGCCGCGTTGGGATGCACGATATCCATCGCTTCGCCGTCGGCGCCGGTCAGCCGCAGGACCAGGCCGGTGGTCGCCACGCCGCGATCGAACCAGACGCTGGTGCGCGAGGCGTCCGGGTCGATGCCCGGGTCCTCGGACAACGCCGCCAGGTCGCCATTGTCGGCGTAGGTAAGGCCATAGCCGTAGGCGAACTGCGGGTCGTAGTCCTTCTGGCCGACGTTGTTGGCGTACTGGTCGGCGCGGCGCGGCCAGGAGAAGCTCAGCTTGCCGTGGAAGTCGTATTGCACGCCGCCGTCGGGCCGGCGCAGCAGCACGTCGGCGACGCCCGCGCCTTCCGAACCCGGCAGCCAGGCGGCGACGAAGGCGTCGGCGGCGTTGATCTCGCGGTTCATCCACAGCGGTCGGCCGCTGAGGAACACAGCCACCACCGGGATGCCGTCGGCCTTGAGCTTCCTGATCAGTTCCAGGTCGCCCGACTTGCCGCCCTTGAACATCAGGTCGGGCAGGTCACCTTGGAACTCGGCGTACGGCTCCTCGCCAAACACCACCACCGCCACGTCCGGCCTGGCCTGGTAGCGGCCATCGACGGCCAGCTCGGCCTTGCCGCCGGCCGCTTCCACCTGCGCCTTCAGCCCGTCCCAGAGGGTGTCGGCGTTGGGGAAATCGGCGCGCTTTGTGCCGTCGCCCTGCCAGGTCAGCGTCCAGCCGCCGGCCTGCTGGGCCATGTTGTCGGCGCCGCCGCCGGCCACCAGCACGCGCTGCTTCGGCGCCAGCGGCAGCACGCCCCCGTGGTTCTTCAGCAGCACCACCGATTCGCGCACCGCCCGGCGCGCCACAGCGCGGTGTTCCGGGGCGCCCAGCAGCTCGAACCTGCCGCCCAGCGCGCGCGCCGAGGGTTTCGGTTTTTCGAACAGGCCCATGCGGAACTTGGCGCGCAGGATGCGCCGCACCGCATCGTCCAGCCGCGCCATCGGCAGGGTGCCGTCCTTCGCATGGGCCAGGGTGCTTTCGTACATGCCCTTCCAGCTGTCCGGCGCCATCGCCATATCCAGGCCGGCGATGTAAGTCTGCGCGCAATCGGTGTTGCTGCAGCCCTTGACCTGGCCGTGGCCGTTCCAGTCCCCGACGACGAAACCACCGAACTGCATGCGCTGTTTCAGCACGTCGGTCAGCAGCGGCTTGTGGCCGTGCATCTTCTCGCCGTGGAAGCTGTTGAACGAGGCCATCACCGACTGCGCGCCGGCGGCGATCGCCGGCACGTAGCCGGCGGCATGGATGTCGCGCAGCTGCGCTTCGCCGACCGTGGTGTCGCCCTGGTCCTTACCGTTGTCGGTGCCGCCGTCGCCGAGGAAGTGCTTGACCGTGGTCATCACATGGTGGTCGTCGAGGAAATCGGCGGCGCCGACCTTGCCCTGCAGGCCCTCGACGAACACCCCGGCGTAGCTGGCCACCAGCGCCGGATCTTCCGAATAGCCTTCGTAGGCGCGGCCCCAGCGGTCGTCCTGGGGCACCGCCACGGTCGGCGCGAAGGTCCACTCCATGCCGGTGGTGCGGGTCTCGGCGGCGGTGATGCGGGCGATCTCACGCAGCAATTCCGGATTGCGTGTGGCGCCGAGGCCGACGTTGTGCGGGAACAGCGTGGCGCCGACCACGTTGCTCTGGCCGTGCATGGCGTCGATGCCCCAGATGATGGGGATCGCCTTGCCGCCGCCCCGGGTATCCATCGATGCCTCCCAGAAGGCATCGGCCAGCGCCAGCCATTCGGCCGGGCTGGCGTTGTACCTGCCGCCCGGATCGGAGCCGCCGCCGGCCAGGATCGAGCCGAGCCGATACCTGCGCACGTCCTCGGGGGTGACGCTGGCGATATCGCCCTGCACTACCTGGCCGACCTTCTCCTCCAGCGTCATCGCCGCCACGAGCGCGTCGATGCGTTTTTCCATCGCCGGGTCCAGCGCCAGTGGCCAGGCCGGCTGCGGCCAGTGCGCGGGGTCGATGCGGACCGGTGCGGCGGCGTCCTTCGATGCCGATGCGGCAACGACAGGCGCGCAGGCCAGCGCCAGCGCGACGCCAAGCAGGAGCGGGCGCAGCCGTCGACGATCTGTGCGGGGGCGGGAGTGTGGAAGGCTGGGCTTCATGGGCGAGGGTCTTCCTGGACGGAGGGCTGGAGGAACGCACGATTGTGCAGAACACCATGACAGCGTTGTCAGGCAGCTGCAGAATAGCGCCAGTGCGCGATGATGGCTTGCTGCATAGCGGCACGCCGCATTGCGGATAAAGTTGCACCTGTATCCATGTGCGTTGGCACCTGCCAGGCGGAAACCGGGAACCATATGACTGGCAAGAAACGGGCGGCGGCCGAATCCACGCAGGCAACCGCCGGCAAGCCCGGACGCGTGCGCATCGAGGACGTGGCGGCGACGGCGGGCGTGTCGATGAAGACCGTCTCGCGCGTGCTCAACAACGAACCGAACGTATCCGAGCGCACTCGCACGCTGGTCGAGGCGGCGGTGGAGCAGCTGCGCTACCGGCCGCTGCCGTCGGCGCGCGTGCTGGCGGGTCGGCGCTCGTACCTGGTGGCCATGCTGTTCGACAACCCGTCCTCGAACTACCTGATGGAGATCGAGCTGGGCGTGCTCGACGCCTGCCAGGCGCAGCACTACAACCTGATGCTGGCGCCGCTGGTGTACGACGCGGCGGACATCGTCGGCAAGGTCGAATCGCTGATCATGCAGTCGCAGCTGGACGGTATCGTGCTCACCCCGCCGCTCACCGACGATACCGCGCTGCTGGAACGGCTGGTCGACCTGGGCATTCCGTACTCCAGCATCTCGGCCAAGGAGCAGAACCGGCATGTCGGCGTGGTGGTGGACGAGATCGGCGCGGTCTGCGCGCTGATGGCGCACCTGGCCGCGCTCGGGCACACCCGCATCGCGCACATCAAGGGCCATGCCGCGCACGGCGCCGCCATGTGGCGCCTGGCCGGCTACCGCGAAGGTCTGCGCCGGGCAGGCTTGCGCTACGAGGCCGCGCTGGTGGTGGATGGCGAGTTTTCCTACGAATCCGGCTATGCCGGGGCCAATGCGCTGCTGGACCTGCCCGATCATCCCACCGCCATCTTCGCGGCCAATGACGATATGGCCGCAGGTGTCATCTGTGCCGTCTGCGAGCGCGGCCTGTCTGTCCCCGGGGACATCTCGGTCTGCGGCTTTGATGACACGCCTATCGCCCGGCAGATCTACCCGGCACTGACCACCGTGCGCCAGCCTACCCGTGAAATGGGGAAGCTGGCCGCCACCGAACTGCTCAAGGAAATCCGCGAGATGGGCAGCGGTGGCGTGGTGGACGTGGCTTACACCTTGCAGGTGCGGCGTTCAACCGGACCGGTGAAACAGCGGGCACCGAAATAGGCGGGGAACCCATGGAACAGGCCGTACGCACCGGCGCTTGCCCGGGCACGACCTCTGGCTCCGTTTTTTCCACGGGCCCGGCGCTTGAGCTCAATGCCCGCCTTCGGCCGCCAACTGGTCCAGATCGATACCCTGCCGGCGCAAGGTGCGGGTGGCGGCAACGGCGTAGAACGCCAGATAGGCGTAGCACAGCACGCCGACGATGAAGCTGTGATGCACCCCTACCTTGTCGGCCAGCGCGCCCTGCGCCCAGCTGACGAGGCCGCCCCCCATGATCATCATCACCAGCAGGCTGCTGCCTTGGTTGGTGTTGTTACCCAGCCCGGTGATCGCCAGGGTGAAAATGCACGGCCACATCGTGCTGCAGAACAGGCCGACACTGATGAAGGCGATCACGCTGAGCATGCCGGTGGTGAACATGCCCACCAGCTGCGCGATGATTCCGCACAACGCGAAATACAGCAGCATCCGCGCCGGATTGCCCTTGCTGGCCAGGGTGGCCAGGATCATCAGCACGATCACCGGCGCATAGTGGTAGAACCGGGATACGTCATGGCCGGAGATCGCATTGACCGCCAGGTACACGCCGAAGGCCACGAACGGCAGAACCAGCATGAGCAACTTCTTTGTCCCCGCCCTGACATCGAAAGCGCCTGCCGCCCCGCCCCAGCGACCGATCATCAGACTGGCCCAGTAAAGCGACACGAACGGCGCGATCAGCGAGGTGTCGATACCCAGCCCCCCCTTCTCTACCGGCAGCTCCAGATAGGCCGGCAGATTGTCGATGGTGGAAACTTCAACGCCGACGTAGAGGAAAATGCCGATCATGCCCATGACCAGCTGCGGGTAGGCGAACGCTGATTTCTTGTGGATCAGCTGGCTGCTGTCCTGCGCCTCGGTTTCGGACAGCTTCTCCAGGTCGAAGTGGTTGGGCACCGAGGAGAATTTCAAGAACAGCGCCACCAGCACGAAGGCCGCGCCCAGCACCAGGTAGGGCGTCTTGACGCTTTCAATGCTGGCCTCGGTATTGCCGGCAGCGACGCTGCCGAAGATGGCGATGCTCACCAGCAGCGGACCGACCGTGGTGCCCAGGTTGTTGATGCCGCCCGCCATGGTCAGCCGCTGCGAGCCGGTGGCCGGATCGCCCATGATGATGGCCAGGGTGTTGGCGGCGATCTGCTGCAGCGAGAAGCCCAGGCCGACGATGAACAGGCCCGACAGCATCAGGGTGAACGAGCCCAGGTTGGCCGCCGGGTAGAACAGCAGCGCGCCCAGCGCCGAGATCAGCAGGCCGATGCAGATGCCGTTCTTGTAGCCGATGCTGTTGAGCACGTCCACGCCCATCGCCTTGGACACGGCGACGTAGATCAGCGAGCCGACCGTGTAGGCGACGTAGAACGCGATCGCCACGTACATGCTCTGCGCCTGGGTCAGGTCGAAGGCTTTCTTGAACACCGGGATCAGGATGCCGTTGCTGGCGGCGACGAAGCCCCAGAAGAAGAACACCGTGATGAGTACACCGAACTGCGACCAGCGGGTTTTTTGGGTCATGGCTCTTCCGTCATGGCGGAATGTTGGCGTCATGCGTGGCGTTGCCCACGCGCATCCGCAACGCGGCGGCCGGCAAAGGCCGGCCGCCGCGGGCGGTCCATCCTGTCACATCAGAACTGGTAGCGCAGACGCAGCCCGTAGCTGCGCGGATCGTTGAGGAAACGCACGTTGATGCCCGACCCGACCAGCGCCTTCTGCGAAATGTCGTTGTCCAGCAGGTTGTTGCCCCAGGCTTCCACGCGCCAGTGTCCGTCCAGCGTGGTCAGGCCGATGCCGGCGTTGACCGTGGTGCGGGCGCGTTGGCGGTCGGGGAAGCCGGCTTCGACGGCGCCTTCGATGTAGTCCACCGTGCCGGCGGTGTCGGAGATGAACACCACGTCGCGGTTGTTGTACTGGGTCAGGTAGTAGGCCGAACGGTATGAGGCCAGCAGCTGCCAGTCCAGGGTGCCGAACGGCAGTTCCATGGTGTGCTGCAGGCGCGCATTGAAGGTTAGCTTCGAGGCCAGCGGCAGCTCGTTGCCGGACAGGTCGATAATCGAGGTGATGCCGCCGGCGCCGTAGTTCTGGCTGCGCACGTCGGCCACCTTGCCTTCCTTGATCTCGCTGTCCAGCCACAACGCGTTGAGGTTCAGCATCACGTTGCCGGGGAAGCGCAGCACGCTTTCCAGCTCGACGCCGTACACCACCGACTTGCCGACGTTGCGGTTGACCAGGGAGTAGCCGGTGGCCTCGCCGGTGGACGGATTGGTGGCGATCACCGCCAGGTCCTGGAACACCTGGTCGCTGTAGTCGTAGTAGAAACCGCTGGCGTTGAAGGTGGAGGTGCGGTCCAGCATCTGGAACGAGTTCTTGCTGCCGATCTCGTAGGCGACGATGGACTCGGGCTTGAACGTCTCCGGGATCTCCTTCGGATCGAAGGTGTCGTTGAAACCGCCGGCCTTGTGGCCGCTGGAGATCAATCCGTAGAGCAGGCTGTCGTCGGACACGTCGAACTCGAAGCCCACGCGCCAGTCGGTGAAGTTGAACTTGCTCTTGCCGAACTGCTGCGCCGGGATGCCGCTGACCTGCACCCAGCTCTGGTAGGGGCAATCGACGGTGTCGCCGCCGATGTCCGGGCGGTCCACGCAGCCGAACGCGCCGCCATTGGGTACGTCGCCGATCTGCTGCTGGATGGTGTCGTTGCGGCCATGGGCGAGGATGCCCTGCAGCAGGAAGCGCGCCATCTCCGCCTGCGAGGTGATGTTGCTCACGTCGAAATTGGGGCGCTTCATGAACGCCGGCTCGAAGCCCGGCGTACCGAGACGGGTGGAGAAATCGCCGCCTTCGCCCGGCAGGCCCAGCGCCCAGTTGCCGCCGATGCCGTAGCGAGACTTCTCTTCCTGGGTGTAGCGCAGGCCGCCCTTCAGGCGCAGGCGTTCGGTGACGTCGAAGGTGCCATCGGCGAACGCGGCCGAGGAACGGCCGTTGACCTTGGGCATGGTGAATTCAGTGCCCGAATACCACCTGCCCTTGTCCACCAGCGACAGGTAGCCAACCTGCTGGTCCTCGTTGAAGTGGAACAGGCCGGTGGTCCAGCGCAGGCGCGTGTCGTCGGCCGAGGACAGGCGCAGCTCGTGGATGTAGGACTGCGACTGGGTCATCCAGTACTGGGTGGAATAGTTGTCGTAGTCGACGCCGCCGGGATTGGCGGGCGAGACCGGCTCGATGTTGCGGTCCGGCCACAGGATGCCTTCGCTCTGCGCGTTGGTCTGGCGGTAATCGACGTCGCGGTAGCTGGCGTTGTATTCCAGCGCCACCGGGCCGAAGTCGTAACTGACGTTGGTCTGCGCGCCCCAGTTGGTGCTGTCCAGCGTGCCCTGGGCGCCGCGGTAGACGATCTTGCGCAGGTCCAGGTCCTCGGGCAGGTAGCCGGCCTTGGCGGCGGTGTAGACCGTGGCGCCCGGGTAGCCGGTGCCGCCTTCCTTGCCCATGTCGGCCATGGCGAACACCGACAGCTTGTCGTCGGGCTGGTACAGGAACGACACGCGCGCACCGTGCTCGTCCTGGATGCCGGCCGGGTCAAGCTCCTGCATCCTGCCGGCGTTCTCGAACGACGAATCCTTCTCGACCTGGTAGCCAGCCACGCGGATCGCGGCCCAGCCGCCCAGCGGCATGTTCAGCGCGAACTCGCCGCCGCGGTGGTCGCGGTTGCCCGCCTCGGCCTGCACGTAGCCACCGAATGCCTCCAAATCCGGGCGCTTGGTGATGATGTTGAGCGTGCCGGCCAGTGCGTTGCGGCCGCGCAGCGTGCCCTGCGGGCCTTTGTTGATCTCCACGCGCTCGATGTCATAGAACATGCCGCCCAGGCCGCGCGGGCGCGGGATGTAGGCGCCGTTGATGTGCGGCGCGGCGCCCGGATCGCCCAGCTCGGTGTTGTTGGACGAGCCGACGCCGCGGATGAAGATTTCCAAGTTGCCCTCCTGGTTGGCCATGCTCAGGCCCGGCACCAGCGCCTGGATGTTGCGCAGCTCGTTGTTGATGCCCAGCGCGCGGGTGTCCTCGGCGGAGATCACCTGCGCGGTGCCGGCGTACTTCTGCAGGTCCTGTTCCCGCCGCTCGACGGTGACGATCACCGCGTCGAGCGTGGAGGCATCGCGGGTTTCGGTCTTGCCCTCCTCCGGCACCGATTGCGCGGCGGCGGGCAATGCGGTGGCGGTGGTGATCAGTGCAGCGAAGATCGCGCGTGCAAGCGCGTGTTGCCGGCATTGGCTGGTCATCTGGTCTCTCTCCCCAAGACTTTCGGAATGTTTGTGACGGCGCGGTGGCCGGCGAAGGTCGTTTTACGCGCCACCTGACAACGCTGTCAATCGGCCGGATGGAGAAAGCCCGCGCGAGGCCTCGTGCAGCGGCAAGCCGCGGAACAGGAAGGGATTTATCGCTGCAATGCAGCATGAAAAAGGCGGGGGCAGCGCGCGCCGATGGCGCCGCCCGCCGCGGCGGCAGGCAGCCGGTCCATCCCGTGCGGCGCCCCGATGGGCGGCCGCGGATCGGCGCCAACGCGGATCAGTAGAGCGTGCGCTGCTCCGCCGGCGGCGGGCTGTACTGGTACAGCCACGTTTCGGTCAGGGTCTTGCCGCCGCTGCGCAGGTACAGGCGGATATCGATCTGCTGCGTGCCGTCGTCGGGCGGCACAAGGTCGAACATGGCGCGGTAGCCCTTGATCTCGCGCAAGGGGCGCGCCGAGACGACTTCCACGCGGCCGCGGCTGGTTTCCACCACCGCCTCGACCTCGGCCTTGTCGATCAGGCCGGCCAGTTCGCCGCCTTCGAAATCCACCGCGAAACGCCACGAGAAATACTCGCGCTTCTTGCCGATCACTCCGCCAAGACCCGTGCGGCTGGCCACGCAGTGCGCCAGTGGCGGGCGGGCCGGCGGCTGCGCGCCCCAGTACAGGCGATAGCCGACCAGCAGTTCCTGGCCCGGCTGCGGCTTGGCCTTGGGGTTCCAGAACGCGACGATGTTGTCGAAGGTCTCATCGACCGTGGGAATCTCCACCAGCTGCACCGAGCCTTCGCCCCATTGCCCCTTCGGCTCCACCCACAGGCAGGGGCGCTTCTCGTAGAACACGCCGTCGTCCTGGTAATGGTCGAAATTGCGGTCACGCTGCAGCAGGCCGAAGCCGCGCGGATTGTGGTCCACGAACATGTTGAAGCGCAGGTGGGCGGGGTTGCACAGCGGCCGCCAGATCCATTCGCCGGCGCCGTTCCACATCGACAGGCCGTCGGTGTCGTGGATCTCCGGGCGCCAGTCCCAGCCCATGCGGCGGTCGTTCTCGCCGACCTGGTACATGCTGGTGCACGGCGCGATGCCGAGGCGCTCGATTTCCCTGCGCGGATACAGCGCGCTGTCGATGTCCATCAGCAGCACCTCGCCATTGGTGATGGCGAAGCGGTAGGCGCCGGCCAAGCTGGGCGAATCCAGCAGGCCATAGACGACGATGGTCTCCGAATCGGCGCTGGGCTGCTCCAGGTAATAGGCGATGAAGTCGGGGAATTCCTCCGGGCGGCCCAGGCCGGTATCGATAGCCAGGCCACGCGCCGATTGTCCGTACTGGCCCTCCTTGCCCACGGCGCGGAAATAGCTGGCGCCGAGGAAGGCGGCGAAATCGCGATCGGTATCGGTGCGGGTGTTCAGGCGGAACCCGGCAAAGCCCAGATCGGCCGGCAGCTGGCTGCCGTTGATGCCGCTGTTGCCGTAATCGAACGCCGCGCCGTCATAGGCCAGCTCCTGCGCCTGGCCATCGACCACATCGAACATGCGGACCGGCGAATGGAAGTACAGGCCCAGATGGAAGAACCTGGCCTGGAATTTGCCCGGCTGATCGGCCCACAACGCATGGTCCTGCCGGTAACGGATGGACTGGTACTGGTCCCAGTCCAGCTTCTCCACCGCCGGCGGCAGCACCCGTTTGTGACTGCGATACGGCGCCTGTGCCAGCGCGCGCGCCTGGCCCTTGAGCGTGGCGAAGTCGAACGGCTGCGGCTGGCCGATACGGCGCAGACCCTGTTGCTGGGGGCTGGCGGCGCAGGCAGGCAACGCGGGCAGGCCGAAGGCGGCCAGCGCCAGCGAGGCACGACGGAGGAAATCGCGGCGGTGCATGCAGTCATCCGTGGCAGGAGGTTGCGCATGATAGGCACAGCCCGCCTAACCGTACGCTGGATGGAAGCCCGCCTCCGCCCGCTCAGCGTTGGCAGTGCCCACACCAGACAGTGGCCCGCTGGCCGATGGCGGCGTAGCGCAGGTCGCGCCCGCACTGCTTGCAGGTCTGGCCTTCCCGTCCGTACACCAGCAACTCCTGTTCGAAGTAGCCCGGGGCTCCGTCGGGGCTGATGAAATCGCGCAGGGTGGTACCGCCCCGCACAATGGCGTAGCCGAGGATCTGTTTCACCGCATCGGCCAGCCGCTGGTAGCGCGCGAGAGAGACCTTGCCCGCCTCGCGCAACGGGTTGATGCCGGCCATGAACAGGCTCTCGGCCGCGTAGATGTTGCCCACGCCGACCACGATGCGCTGGTCCATCAGGAAGGTTTTGATCGATGCGCTGCGGCCGCGGCTGCGCGCGAACAGGTAGTCGCCATCGAAGTCCCCATCGAGTGGCTCCGGTCCCAGATCGCGCAGCAGTTCATGGGTTTCACCCACCGGCTGCCACAGCAGGCAGCCGAACCGGCGTGGATCGTTGAAGCGCAACACGCGGCCGTCCTCCAGACTGAGGTCGACATGGTCGTGCGTGCGCACCGGCGTGTCGCCGGGCAGCACCCGCAGGCTGCCGGACATGCCCAGATGCAGCAGCGCGCTGCCGGCCGCGGTATCCAGCAGCAGGTACTTGGCGCGGCGGCGGATCGCGGCAATACGTTGGCCAGGCAACTGTGTTTCGACTTCGGCCGGGATCGGCCAGCGCAGGTCCGGCCGGCGCAGGATCACGCCATGGATGCGCCGGCCCTGCAGGTGCGGCTCCAGGCCGCGGCGGGTGGTTTCGACTTCGGGTAATTCGGGCATGCGGAATTCTCTTTCGGTGCAGTTGCTTGCCGCTCGGACGGCTGGCGTGGGCGCACGCACTCAGCGCGGCGGCGCCATCAGTTCACGGGCGCTGAGGTAGCCGTCACCGTTGGCATCCTGGCGGGCGAAACGGGACAGGATCACCTGCCGCTGTTCTTCGCGGGTGATCGGCTTGCCGCGGCCGCCGGGCTGTTCGGCCGGCTCCAGCACGCCATCGCCGTTGCGGTCCATGCGGTCGAAGGCGTACAGCATCCACTGCAGGTACTCGTCCGGGCTGACGCGGCCATCGCCATCGCTGTCCATCCGCTGCAGGTACTGGCTGGTGTCCTGTACCTGCGCCATGGCCGACAGCGCGGCCAACAGCAGGACGGGCCCGAGGAGAAAAAACGGTCGTGTCTTCATGCGGTACCCGGCGGATAGTCTTTGAGCCGTGCGGCATGCGCCGGCAATGCCGCGCTGCCGCTGGCTTGGGCCTCATGGCATCGCTGCCGCCGCTGGTGCCGGCGCTCGGCCGCAGGGTGGCTGCGCGCTTCCAGCAATGCCGACAGGCGCGCGCGATGCTCCACCGGCAACGTGAGGTGCCGTTCGATCCAGTCCTGCGCCGGGCTGCGGTGCAGGTACAAGGTCGCCGCGAAGATGATCCGCTGGGTGGCCACCCGCAGCACCGCCAGCAGCTCCCATCCGCCCCGTCCGGTGAGGCCGCGGCAGAGGAAGTCGATAACGGTGGGGGACATTGCGCAGCTCCGGGCCGGTCGATGGCAGATGAAACCAGTGGTTCCATGATGGCGCCTGCCGCTGCAAACTGCATCCGCCCGGGACGCCGTCCCGCGTCCAACCCGTCCGCTGCCCCGTCCTGTCCTGCATGTCCATCGCACCTGCCGCCGACGCGGCCCCGTTGATCGAACTGGACCAGGCCTGCGTGATCCGTGGCCAGGTCCGCGTGCTGCATGAGCTGAATCTGCGCATCGAGCAGGGCCAGCACACCGCGATCCTGGGGCCGAACGGCTGCGGCAAATCCTCGTTCATCAAGCTGATCACGCGCGAGCTGTACCCGCTGGCGCGCGGCGACGGCCAGCTGCCGGTGAAGGTGATGGGCCAGGCCCGCTGGCAGGTGGACCGGCTGCGCGCGCAGCTGGGCATCGTCACCGGCGATCTGTCCGGCAATCTGGCCGACATGCCCGGGCTGGGCGTGGAGGAGGCGGTCATTTCCGGCTTCTTCGCCAGCTACGTGGTACCGCCGCATCGCGACATCACCCCGGCCATGCGCGAGCGCGCCCGGCAGGCGCTGGAACTGGCCCGCGCCCTGCCGTTGCTGGACCGCGGCTATGCCGAACTGTCGGCCGGGGAAACCCGCCGCGTGCTGATCGCCCGGGCACTGGTCAACCAGCCCCACGCGCTGCTGCTGGACGAACCCTCCACCGGACTGGACCTGGTCTCGCGCCAGCACCTGGTGGAGACCATGCGCCACCTCGCCCAGCGCGGCATCACCCTGGTGCTGGTCACCCACCACATCGAGGAAGTGATTCCGGAGATCGAACGGGTGGTGCTGATGAAGGGGGGACGCATCTTCGCCGACGGCCACCGTGCGGACCTGCTGCGGCCCGGACCACTGTCGGAGGTGTTCGGCGGGCGCATCGAGGTGCGCGAGGAGCATGGCCGGCTGAGCGCCTGGGCCTGCGCCGGCTGATCCCCGGCGTGGCGCGAGGGTGCGATCATGCCGCCTGTTCCACCGCTCCGGTCACCGTCGCAATGTCCTTTTCCTCCCGTTTCCCACGCCTGGGCGCCGTCTTCGTCCTGGCCACCACACTGGGCGCCTGCGCCAGCACGCCCGCCCTCGTCGACACCCCCGCGCCGGCCATACCGTCGGCCACCACCGCAGACGCCGGGGCGGCGCCGCCGGTAACCGGCTATCTGCATGGTCCGGCCATCCCCGACAGTCTGGCGCTGAGCCCGCTGCCGCCCGCACCCGGCTCGGCCGCCGCCGCGCTGGGCGTGACGGTCGATACACAGCACACCCCGGCGCTGTACCGCCTGCTTGAACGCAGCCGCATCGACGCCAGCGCCGCCACCAAGGCCGCCAAGCACCACTACCAGCGGCCGCGTCCGTTCATGGTCAACCAGCAGCCCACCTGCACCCCGGACAGCGAGGACGGCCTGCGCAAGAGCGGTTCCTATCCGTCCGGACACACCGCCATCGGCTGGGCGTGGGCGCTGATCCTGGCCGAAATCGATCCGCAGCACGCCACCGCCCTGCTCCAGCGCGGCCGCAGCTATGGCCACAGCCGGCTGGTCTGCAATGTGCACTGGCACAGCGATGTGCTGCAGGGCCAGCGCCTGGGCGCGGCCACCGTGGCGCGGCTGCATGACGACCCGCAATTCAGCGCCGATCTGGCGCTGGCACGGCGCGAACTGCACTACGCCCGCAGCCTGAAGCGGACGCCGCCGCGCGACTGTGCGGCCGAAACGGCGGCGCTGGCGACGGAGCTTTCCGAAGCCCGGTAACGCAGCTTGCAGAAGCTAAAGAGCCGCTTCTGCGGCAGCCTGACCAGAGCCACCGGCCACCATCCGGGCCTGCGCAATGCGGCGCTGGCCCTGCCGGAGGGCCACAACACCGGGGCGGCGGTGCAGTACTTCCTCGATGCCGGCGTGCCGGCGCCCACGCGCAACGTCGGCGCGCCGTTCCACGCCCCGCAGCTTCGGCGAGGTGAGCCCGGCGCGACATCCTCCACATCCGCCGCCGTGCGGCACAACGCCTTGCACGGCGGGCAACGAGCCGACGGCCGCATGCACGCAGGGCGGGGCATGCCGCGCCCTGCGTGTTTCACTCCTTCAACCGCAACGCTCAGAACTTGGCGGTGAACTCCACGCCGTAGGTGCGCGGTTCGTTGAGGAAGCCGGTGAGGTTGTTGAAGTCGATCGCCCCGACCACGCGGGTCTGGTTGGTCAGGTTGCGGCCGAACACCGCCACGTCGTACTGGCCGTAGGCCCAGTTGTAGCCCACCCGCAGGCCGCCCTCCAGCGAGCTGCGGCTGCGGAACTCCGGCGACTCGTACAGGAAGAAATTGACCGGGCTGCGATAGGCCCAGTCGGTGTAGGCATACAGCTCGCTGGCATCGGTGAGCGGGAAGCCGGCACGCAGGGTCAGGTTGTGGATCCACTTGGGCGCCTGCGGCAGCGGGTTGCCGTTGACCAGCGCATAGGTGCCGCCGTTGATGATCGTGGTCGGATCGGTGATCGTGCAGCCACCGCCACAGATCGCCACGGCCAGATCCTTGTCCTTGATCTGCGTGTCGTTGTAGCTGCTGCCCAGGGTCAGCAGCACGGTGTCGGTCAGGTAGGCCTCGAAGTCGAGCTCCACACCTTGGCCGATGGTCTTGTCGGCATTGAGCAACGTGGCGGTGTTGTTGCTGCCGCCCACCGCGATCAACTGCTGGCCATCGACGTGGTAGCGGAACACGTTGAAGCCCAGCCGGGCGCGACGGTCGAACAGGTCGGCCTTGATACCGGCTTCATAGGAGATCACCGTCTCCGAATCGGCCTGCGAGACGCCACCGAAGGCCAGCCGGCCCTGGATGGACGGCGCGCGGAAGCCCTTGGCCGCCCGCGCATAGACGTTGAGGTTGTCGTTGAGCTGGTAGACGCCACTCAGGTCCCAGCTGACATCATCCACATCGGTAGCGGCGATGTACGGGCCACTGACCGGAGTACCGAACGGCACGGCCTGCAGCACGCTGGCGGTGAAATCCTTCTTGTCCTGGGTGTAGCGCACGCCGCCACGCAGCTTGAACTTCTGGGTCACGTCGAAATCGCCGGAGGCGAACACCGCCCACGCCTTGTTGCGCTGGCTCTGCACGGCGTGGCCGGTCTGCGGATTGCCCGGGCTCAACGAGTCGTAGTTGAAGCTGTCGATGGTGACGTCTTCATCGAAATAGAACACGCCGGCCTGCCAGTCGAAACGGCCCCACTCGTTGGATTCGACGCGGAATTCCTGGGTGATCTGGCGGTGGTCGGGCAGGCCGTCCATCGATTCGGCGGCAAACGGGATGAAGCCCGGGCCGGACACCGGCAGGAAGGCGGCGCCATAGCCGCCATCGATGTCGCCACGGTTCTGCGATTTGGCCGTTTCATAGCCGCTGATCGAGTACAGCGTGAGCTTGCCCAGATCCCATTTCAGGCGGGCGCTGCCACCCCAGGTTTCCAGCTCGGAATAGTTCACGCCATCGAGCGCGACCTTGTCACGGTCGAAATCCTCGACCAGCGCGTTGCTGCCCGGCTGGAGGATGTTGGCGCGGAACAGGCGCGCGGTGCCGTTGAGCTTGCGCTTGTGCAGGTTGAACAGGCCTTCGAAGGCATCCCCCTCGTACAGGAACTGCACGCGGGCGGCCGCTTCGTCATAGCCCTCGAAGCCGTCGCTGGGCGCGTTGGCCAGGGTGTTGTCGACGTAGTCGTCGCGCCGCTGGTACAGCGCCGACACCCGCGCCGACCAGCGATCGGTCAACGGGCCGCCGTAGGCGCCCTGCGTGTTCCAGGTGTTGTAGCTGCCGTAGCCGACCTTGAGGTAGCCATCGGCGTCCTGCGCCGGACGGGCCGAATCGAACTTGACCACGCCGGCCGGGGTGTTGCGGCCGAACAGCGTGCCCTGCGGGCCGCGCAGCACTTCCACGCCGGCCAGATCGAACAGCGGGAAACCCTTCAGCAGCGGGTTTTCCTGCACCACATCGTCATACACCAGCGACACCGGCTGCGAGGCGTTGAGATCGAAATCGGTGTTGCCCAGGCCGCGGATATAGAACCGCGGGAACGCACGGCCATAGGACGACTCGATGTTCAGGCTGGGCACGCGCGCGGACAGGAAGCGGATGTCATCGCCGGCCGAGCCGAGCACATCGAGCTTCTCGCCCTGGATGGCGGTGATCGAGACCGGCACGTCCTTGGCGTTTTCCACACGACGCTGCGCGGTGACCTGCAGCGTATCGAGGGCGACGGCCTCCTTGGCCGGGGGGACGTCCTGGGCGGCGGCGGTCAACGGCAGCACGGCCAGCACAGCGACAAACAGCGGATGCGCAGCCGGCAGGCGGCCGCGGACGGTACGGGTCGGAGTCATGGCGGAGAAGGACCTGTTGGAGGAATGGGAACTGCGCCTGGCACGGGATTGTTGCAGCGCGGAATTCATGCCGCAAATCCCCGGCATTCAGCCGCATGACCTCTGTCAGCGGCGTGAAAGGCCGGCTATGCCTAGACTTGGCTTCCCTCATCCCTTACCAGGCAAAGCGCCATGACCCAGTGGTATTTCCATGTTCCCGGCCAGGCCGACCGCATCGGCCCGCTCGACGAGACCGCCGCGCGCCAGTTCGCGCAGGGCAATCACCAGGCGCTGGCCTGGCGCGAAGGCATGCAGGGCTGGCTGGCGGTGGGCCAGTTGCCCGAGTTGGGCGGCCAGGCCGCGCCGCCGCCGATGCCGCCGCCGCTGGGGGGTAGCCGCCCGCGCGCCGACGACATCGACTTCCGCATCGTCGGCCATGAGATGCAGTTCGTCGAAATCGAGCTGGATCCGGGCGAAAGCGCGATCGCCGAAGCCGGCGCGCTGATGTTCAAGGATGCGGCGGTGCAGATGGACACCGTGTTCGGCGACGGCCGCCACGAGGGCCAGGGCGGCGGCTTCATGGACAAGCTGATGAGCGCCGGCAAGCGCGTGATCACCGGCGAAAGCCTGTTCGCCACGCTCTACACCCACACCGGCCAGGGCAAGGCCAAGGTGGCCTTTGCCGCGCCCTATCCCGGCACCGTGCTGCCGATGAAGCTGGACGAACACGGCGGCAAGCTGATCTGCCAGAAGGACAGCTTCCTGGCCGGTGCGCGCGGCGTGCAGGTCGGTGTGCACTTCCAGCGCAAAGTGATGACCGGCCTGTTCGGCGGCGAGGGTTTCATCATGCAGAAGCTCGAAGGCGATGGCTGGGTGTTCGTGCATGCCGGCGGCTGCGTGGTCGAACGCGAACTGGCTGCCGGCGAGCGACTGGATGTGGATACCGGCTGCGTGGTCGCCTATCACGCCAGCGTGGACATGGACGTGCGCCGCGTGGCCGGCATCAAAAGCATGGTCTTCGGCGGCGAGGGCGTGTTCCTGGCCACCCTCACCGGACCGGGCAAGGTGTGGCTGCAGTCGCTGCCGTTCTCGCGTCTGGCCGGTCGCATGTTCGCCGCCGCGCCGCAGGGCGGTGGCCAGAGCCGCGGCGAAGGCTCGGTGCTGGGCGGCCTGGGGCGGCTGCTGGACGGCGACAACCGGTTCTAAACGGGGAGCACGGGGGCCGGCGTCGGCAAGGCGCGAAGCGCTATGCTGGCGCCCTTTCCGACGCCCCCTGTTAATCATGAAAGCGCGCACTTCCCGCCTGCTGCTGTTCCTTTCCCTGCTTGGCCTGCTGGCCGCCTGCGGCGGTGAGAACGTCAAACCCGCCGCACCGGCGGTGGCCGCGCCGGTGACCCCGGTCAAGCCGGTGAAGATCGGCGTGGCGCTGGGCGGCGGCGCGGCCAAGGGTTTTGCCCATATCGGCGTGATCAAGATGCTCGAGGCCAACGGCTTCGAGCCGGTGGTGGTGTCCGGCACCAGCGCCGGCAGCGTGGTCGGCGCGCTCTATGCCAGCGGCATGAACGCGTTCCAGATGCAGCAGAAGGCGGTGGCGCTGGATGAAGCCAGCATCCGCGACATCCGCCTGTTCTCCGGTGGCCTGGTGCAGGGCCAGAAGCTGCAGGACTACGTCAACACCCAGGTCGGGAACAAGCCGGCCGAGCAGCTGAAGAAACCGTTCGCCGCGGTCGCCACCCAGCTGGAGACCGGCGACCGCGCGGTGTTCGTGCGCGGCAATGTCGGCCAGGCGGTGCGCGCCTCCAGCTCGATTCCCGGCGTGTTCGAGCCGGTCAGCATCGGCGGCAAGACCTTCGTCGATGGCGGCGTGGTCAGCCCGGTGCCGGTGGACGCGGCACGCCAGCTCGGTGCCGAGTTCGTGATCGCGGTGGATATTTCCAGCCGCGCCACCGGCCAGCGCCCCAGCGGCCTGCTCGGCGCGGTCGGCCAGTCGATCACCATCATGGGCCAGCGGCTGGGCGAGCAGGAACTGGCGCGCGCCGACGTGATCATCCGCCCGCAGGTGCTGGATATCGGTGCGGCCGATTTCGAGCAGCGCGGCCGCGCCATTCTGGAAGGCGAGAAGGCCGCCATGGCGGCGATGCCGCAGATCCGCGCCGGCGTTGCCCGCCTGCAGCAGGCGCGTGTCGCCAGCGCACGCAGCGCCGATGCACGCGCCGCGGCGCTGCAGGCCGAGGCCGTGCAGCGCTGCCAGGACAGCCGCTCGCGTATCGACAAACTGCGCGGCAAGGAAAAGGACTGCGGCGCGCAGGCGCGCTGAGTCCAACCGCCGACGGGGCGATCATGTGCGTCCCGGATACCGCCGCTCAGCCCCGTCCCAGCTGTGACAGTGGCAGCGCGCGGAATTCCTTCACCGCGCGCAGCACGAAGCTGGAATTGACGTCGGCCACACCGGCGGCATTGAGCAGCTTGTCCAGCAGGAACGCGGAGAAGTGGTCCAGATCGCGCACGTAGACGTGCAGCAGGTAGTCCATGTCGCCGGTCAGCGCGTGGCAGGCCACCACTTCATCCCACAGCAGCACCGCCTCGACGAAGTGGTCGATCGCCTCCTTTCCATGTTTGGACAGCTGCACCCGTACGAACGCCTGCAGTCCCAGCCCGATCGCGCGCGGCTCCAGGCGGGCGCCGTAGCCGCCGATCACCCCTTCGCTTTCCAGCCGCTGGATCCGGCGCAGACACGCCGACGGTGAAAGGTTCACCAGGGCCGCCAGCTCGGCGTTGGTGGCGCGGCCCTGCTGCTGGATTTCGGCCAACAGCCGAAGATCCGTTCGGTCAAACATGACTGGACCCATCTTTGTTGCTCCGCAACATTGTATGCGCGCAACAATATTGCGTCACAAAGCCGCAGCGTCGCAACTTTGCACACCTGTTGCGCGGCCTCGTCCCTACCATCGATGGATTCCCTCGTTACCCGGAACCACCGTCATGGAAGCCACCCCGCGCCGCGTCGAACACCAGCAGACCGACAAGGGTTACGTGCCGGTCTATACCACCGCGGTGGTGGAGCAACCCTGGGACGGCTACAGCGCCGATGACCACGCCACCTGGAGCACCTTGTACCAGCGCCAGCGCGAGCTGCTGGTCGGCCGCGCCTGCCAGGAATTCCTCGATGCCCAGGACGCGATGGGCATGAGCGCGCACATGATTCCGCGTTTCGACCAGCTCAACGAAGTGCTGGGTGCGGCCACCGGCTGGACCCTGGTCGGGGTCGAAGGCCTGCTGCCGGAACTCGATTTCTTCGATCACCTGGCGCACCGCCGCTTTCCGGTGACCTGGTGGATCCGCCGCCCGGACCAGATCGACTACATCGCCGAACCCGACCTGTTCCACGACCTGTTCGGCCATGTGCCGCTGCTGATGAACCCGGTGTTCGCCGACTACATGGCCGCCTATGGCCGTGGCGGCGTCAAGGCGCATGCGATCGGCCCGGACGCACTGCAGAACCTGACCCGGCTGTACTGGTACACAGTGGAATTCGGCCTGATCAATACCGCCGATGGCCTGCGCATCTACGGTGCCGGCATCGTCTCGTCGAAGGGCGAATCGCTGTACTCGCTGGAATCCGCCGCGCCCAACCGGATTGGCTTCGACCTGGAGCGGATCATGCGCACCCGCTACCGCATCGACACCTTCCAGAAAACCTACTTCGTCATCGACAGCTTCGAGCAGCTGATGGCGGCGACCGGACCGGACTTCACCCCCATCTACGCGCGTCTGGCCGATACCGCGCACCTGCCGGCCGGCCAGGTGCACGAGGGCGATATCGTGTTCCAGCGCGGCAGTGGCGAGGGCTGGGCCGAGGGCGGCGACGTCTGAGACGTCTTGCCCTTGGCGCCGCAAGGGAGCAGCCACCCCGGGCGGCTGTTCCGTCTCAAGCCGCGCGATGCACGCCGCCGGCAACCCTCACCCCGCGGCGTGGCGCACCTCCACCGTCACATGCACGATTTCCTCGTGGATGGACAGCGCGCGGTGGAACACCTCTGACTCCACGCCCGGCGCGGTGACCACCTCCATCGCGCAGGCGAAACGGCCACGGCCGACCTGCCAGACATGCAGATCGGCCAGCCGCGCCGGCACCGCGCCCTGCTCCACCGCCTCGCGGATCTCGGCCACCACCGGCGCGTCCATTTCCGCATCCAGCAGCACCCGGCCGGTCTGGCGGATCAGGCCAACGGCCCACACCGACACGAGTACCGCGCCGACGATGCCCATCAGCGGGTCCAGCCACGAAGCGCCGAAGTACAGGCCGCCCAGCAGCGCGATGATCGCCAGCACCGAGGTGGCCGCATCGGCCAGCACGTGCAGGTAGGCCGAACGCTGGTTGAGGTCATGGTGATGGCCGTGGTGGTGGCCATGATCGTGGTGATCGCCATGGGCGTGGTCATGACCGTGATGGTGCTGGTCGCGCAGCCACCAGGCGCACAGCAGGTTCACCGCCAGCCCCACCACGGCGATGGCGATGGCCTGCGGGTAGTGGATGGGGCTGGGCTTGAACACGCGCGCGATCGACTCGAACGCCATCAACCCGGCCACGCCCAGCAGCAGGATCGCACTGGTGTAGCCGGCCAGGATCTCAATCTTCCAGGTGCCGAAGGCGAAGCGCGGATCGTCGCGGTAGCGCCGCGCGCAGGCATAGGCGAACGCGGCCAGGCCCAGCGCCAGCGCGTGCGAGCTCATGTGCCAGCCGTCGGCCAGCACCGCCATCGAGTTGAACCACCAGCCGCCGGCGATCTCCACCCCCATCATCAGCACGGTCAGGATCATGGCGCGACGGGTGTTCTTTTCGGCCATCGGATTGCCTTCGCTGAAGGCATGCCGGTGGCGGCGGGCGGCGGCAAGGGCGTCCAGGGACATGACGGCGGCTTCGGAGAAAAGTGGCGCGCATCATATACCCCCCATGGGTATATGATGCGCGCATGGCCCATATCCAGCGCGACAGGAAGAAACTGCTCACCCGGGTGCGCCGCATCGCCGGCCAGGTGGCGGCGCTGGAACAGGCGCTGGAGACCGGCGACGACTGCGATGCGGTGCTGGTGCAGATCGCCGCGGCCAAGGGCGCCATGCACGGGCTGATGCTGGAGGTGATGGCCGGCCACCTCAGCGACCATCTGGTGGCCGAACCGGATCAGGCCCGGCGCGAAGCCGAGGCCGCGGTGCTGCTGGACCTGCTCAAGCGCCATGCCCGCTGAATGCGGCCTTTCGCGCGGCCGGTGCCGCCGCTGAACCGGGCCGGTCCGGCGGTGCGGGGCCGGCCATGTAAAATGCCCCGTTTTTAGTCAGGAACCATGGCGAAAGCTTCCCAACGGGCGTCCCTCCAAGGCCCGGCGTTCATTCGCCTGCTGGCGCGCTTCGCGGACGCGGAGCTTTCCCGTACGCCGCCGGCCCTGTCCGAGCGGCTGAACCAGTGGTTCGACTGGAACCGGGCGATCACGCTTTCCAGGGCCCTGGAGGGCCGGCTTCCGGCGGCGCTGGACGGGCCTGGTTTCGACAGCCACGAAGACGCCGAGTGCGCGCGGCTGCGGGCCACGCTGCTGGACACGATCCACGCCGGGCTGCCGGCGACACCGGCCCGACGCATCGGCGCGGCCGAAATCCAGACCCATGGAGCCTACGCGCCCTACCACCAGCACTACCTGGGCGTGCAGCGCTCGATGCAGATCACCACGGGCACCCTGCGTGGACGCCTGCGCGACATGCTCGCGCTGCAATCGCCCGCCAAGGCGCGGCTGGCCGAAGTGGACGCGGTGATGGAGGCCACCCTGAGCCCGCGCGAGCACAGCCTGCTGTCGCGCGTGCCCGCCCTGCTGGGTATGCATTTCTCCCGCCTGCACGATGCCTGGCGGCACGACCTGGCGGCCCCTGCTTGCCCCGATATATCCGAAGATGCCGCAGCGGTGCCGTGCGGCCCCTGGCTGGCCGTGTTCGAACAGGACCTGCGCACTGCGCTGCTGGCCGAACTGGATGTCCGTTTCCACCCCATTGAAGGCCTGCTTGCAGCGCTTCGTAGCCGGTAAACCGAACCTCATGTCCAAGACCTTGCTCCGTGTCGCCGTGTTTGTTGTCGGTCTGCTCGCCATCTGCTGGATCGGCGCGGGCTATGTCACCAGCAATCTGCTGGGACTGGGGATCACCGCGGTGATCGCCGCCTGCTATCTCGCCGGCGCACTGGAGCTGCGCCGCTACCGGCAGGCCACACTTACCCTGGAGCAGGCCCTTGCCGATGTCGCGCCGGCACAGTCCGACCTCGGCGCCTGGCTGGCACGCCTGCATCCGGGCCTGCGCAACGCGGTACGGCTGCGCGTGGAAGGCGAACGCGTGCCGCTGCCGGCACCGGCGCTGACCCCGTATCTGGTCGGTCTGCTGGTGTTGCTGGGCATGCTGGGCACGCTGCTGGGCATGATGGCGACCCTGCGCGGTACCGGCCTGGCGCTGGAAAGCGCGACCGATCTGGAAGCCATCCGTGGCTCGCTCGGGGCGCCGGTCAAGGGTCTGGCGTTCGCCTTCGGCACCTCCATTGCCGGTGTCGCCGGTTCGGCCATGCTCGGCCTGCTGTCAGCACTGTGCCGGCGCGAACGCGTGGACGCGGTGCAGCGCCTGGACCTGCAACTGGCCACCACCCTGCGCCCGTACTCGCACGCCCACCAGCGCGAAGAAGCCTTCCGCCTGCTGCAGCAGCAGACCGGCTTGATGCCGGCCCTGGTCGATCGCCTGCAGTCGATGATGGCCACGCTGGAACAGCACAACCTCAGCGCCGCCGAACGCCTGGCCAGCAGCCAGCAGGAGTTCCACCGTCGCACCGAAGCCAGCCATCTGCAACTGGCCAGCTCGCTGCAGCAGTCCCTCACCGCCGGCATGGCCGAGAGCGCCAGGACCGTGGGCAACGCGCTGCAGCCGGTGGTGGAAACCACGCTGGCCGGGCTCGCCCGCGAAACCGCGGCGATGCAGGCCAGCGTCAGCCACGCCGTGCAGCAGCAGCTCGATGGTCTGGCCGGCAATCTGCAGGCCACCACCCGCGCGGCCGCCGAGACCTGGAATGCGGCCACACAGCAGCAACGGCAGACCAATGATGCGTTGCTGCAGCACCTGCGCGACAGCCTGCAGCAGTTCACCCAGACCTTCGGGCAACGCTCCGACGATCTGCTGGCCAGCGTGTCGTCGCACCTGCAGCAGAGCAGCCAGGCCACCACGCGGGCCTGGAACGAAGCGCTGTCGCATCAGCAGGACATCAACGAGCAGCTGGCCACGCGCAACGAGCAGGCCCTGACCCAGGTGGCACACAGTTTCGAACAGCGCGCCAGCGCGCTGCTGGAAGTGATGCGGCACTCGCATGCCGAACTGCAGGCCACGCTGGAAGCGCGCGATCAGCAGCGCCTGACACAGTGGGCCGACAGCTTCGCTGCGATGACCGCCACGCTCGACCAGCAGTGGCAGCACAGTGGCGAGCAGATCGCCAACCGCCAGCAGGCCATCTGCGACACCCTGGCACGGACCGCCGGCGACGTTTCCGCCCAGCTGCAGGGCAACGCGGCCGACACCCTGGCCGAACTCTCGCGCCACGCGCAGCAGCTCACCACCGCGGCGGAACGTTTCGATACGCGCACCGGCACCGTGCTGGACGCGATGCAGCAATCGCATGGCCAGCTGCAGGCCACGCTGGAAGCGCGCGATACGCAGCGTCTGGCGCAATGGTCCGAGGCCCTGTCGGCCATCACCACGACGCTGAGCCGGAGCTGGCAGCAAAGCAGTGACCATGTCGCCAGCCGCCAGCAGGAGATCTGCGACACGCTGGCGCGGACCGCCAACGCGATGTCCGAGCAGTCACAGGCACATGCCCGCGACACCATCGCCGAGATTTCGCGCCTGGTGCAGAGCGCCTCCGAAGCCCCGCGCGCGGCCGCCGAAGTGGTGGCCGAGCTGCGCCAGAAACTGTCCGACAGCATGGTGCGCGATACCGCCATGCTGGAAGAACGCAGCCGCCTGCTGGCCACGCTGGAAACGCTGCTCGATGCGGTCAACCATGCCTCCACCGAACAGCGCTCCGCGGTGGAGGCGCTGGTCAGCACCTCGGCCGATCTGCTCGAACGCGTCGGCAGCCGTTTCTCCTCCCAGATCGAAAGCCAGACCGGCAAGCTCGACCATGCCGCCGCACATGTCACCAGCAGCGCGATGGAAGTGGCCAGCCTGGGCGAAGCCTTCGGCACCGCGGTACAGCTGTTCGGCAGCTCCACCGAAGCGTTGAACGCGCGCCTGCAGGGGATCGAATCGGTGCTGGAGAAATCGCTCACCCGCAGTGACGAGCAGCTCGCCTACTACGTCGCCCAGGCGCGCGAGGTGATCGACCTGAGCATGCTCTCGCAGAAGCAGATCATCGGTGAGCTGCAGCAGCTGACCGGACAGCGCGCCGCGGTCGGGGCATAAACCGGATGAGCGACGAGATCGAGCTCGATTCCGAATCCACCGCCACCACCTGGGCCGCCTTCGGTGACCTGATGTCGGTGCTGCTCGGTGCGTTCGTGCTGATCCTGGCCGGTGTGATCGGCATCCAGTTGCAGCTGTCCCGCCAGCTGGATGAGGAGGTCAAGCAGCGCCAGGTCGAAGCGGCCAAACTCAAGACGCTGGAGCAGGCTCTGGCCGCCCCCCTGGCGGCCGGCCGGGTGACCGTGATCAACGGCCGCATCGGCATCAGCGGCAGCGTGCTGTTCGCGTTGAACTCCGACCAGTTGCAGCCTGACGGCCGCGCGCTGCTGCAGAGCCTGGCTGCGCCGCTGCGCGACTATCTGGGCACGCGCGAGGAGGTGCTGATGGTCAGCGGTTTCACCGACGATCAGCCGGTGCGGGTGAGCAACGGCCGTTTTGCCGACAACTGGGAACTGTCCGCCGCACGCGCCCTGACCGTGACGCGCACCCTGATCGCCGACGGGGTGCCGTCGGCGTCGGTTTTCGCCGCCGCATTCGGCGCCGAACAACCGGTCAGCTCCAACGCCGATGAAGCCGGGCGGGCCAGGAACCGGCGCGTGGAGATCGCGCCGATTCCGCGCCCCAAGGTGGACAGCACCGGCAATGGCCGATAAACCGACCTCACCGTGGCTGCAACTGCAGGCGTGGCGCGAACAGGGCGCCGACCGCATCGATCCGCTGCGCTTCAGCCTCATCGACGGCCTGGCACGGCGCGCGGCAGCGCACGACGGCCAGGTCACCCAGCTGCTGCACGCGCGGCTGGCGCAGCTGGTCGCCGACTATGCGCGCGTCGTGGCGGCCTCGCCACCGGCCACGGCCGCGGCGGCGGTGAGCCCTCCAACGCCGCTGCGCGCGCTGCTTGCGCATATCGGCGGTGCGGCGCAACCGGCGCTGTCAGCCTGGCCACCCCCTGCGGCGGCACCAGCGGGTGCCACCCCCGCCACCGCGGCGGCCACCACGGCGCGGGAACCGCTCGCGGTGCTGGACGAGTTCCAGCAGCTGTGGGGCCGCATCCGTATCGACAGCCTGCTGCGGCAGTCGCAGGAGGCGATCTCCGAAGACGCCGGTCCGCTGCACTCGAGCGTGCTGCTGCACCGCGCGATGACGCTGATGCGTGATATCTCGCCCGAGTACCTGCAGCACTTTCTGGCCTACAGCGATGCGCTGTCGTGGCTGGAGCAGCTGCATACCGCTGGCGGCGCGCAGGGCGCGGAGCCGGCCCGTACCGGCACCGCCCGCAAGGCCGCGCGCCGTTCCGCTCCGCGTCGCCGCAAGGCGTCTGCGGCGGCGGAACAGATCCCGGACGCAGCGCCGGAGTGACGTCCGCTGGGAGGCCTGCGGCAACCGGCAGACAGACGGCGCGGTGTCACGCGCCGTTGTCCTGGTGCCTCCGGCAATGACCGGGCATCAGGCCGCGGTATCGACCAGCACCAGCTCGGCATCTTCCAGCGCGCGCACCACGATCGTGTCCACGCCGCTGATCGCGGCGCCGTCGCGGGCCTCGATCAGCACGCCGTCGACTTCGACGTTGCCGGTGCTCGGCACCAGGTAGCCGTGACGGCTGGCATCGCTGAAACGGTATTCGGTGCTCTCCCCGGCCTTGAGCGTGGCGCCGGACACCCGCGCGTTGGCCCGGATCGGCAGCGCCTCGTCATCGCCGGGCAGGCCGCTGGCCAGCGCCACGAAACGGCCGGAACGCTCACCGCGCGGGAACGGCTTCGCGCCCCAGGCCGGGGTACCGCCGCGCTGCTCCGGGAAGATCCAGATCTGGAAGATACGGGTGACGCCCGGCTCCTGGTTGTATTCGGCATGGCGGATGCCGCTGCCGGCACTCATCACCTGCACATCGCCGGCCACGGTGCGGCCGCGGTTGCCCTGGTCGTCCTGGTGGCTGATCGCGCCTTCGCGCACGTAGGTGATGATCTCCATGTCCGCATGCGGATGCGGCGGGAAGCCGGCGCCGGCGGCGATGGTGTCGTCGTTCCACACCCGCAATGCGCCCCAGTGCATGCGCGCCGGATCGTGGTAACCGGCAAACGAAAAATGGTGCTTGGCATCGAGCCAGCCGTGATTGGCTCCCCCAAGGCTGGCGAACGGGCGACGTTCAATCATGGCGTGCTCCTGTGGAACGATGGATGTGAGGGGTGCAGTCTAGGGCGCGGCGCGTCCGGCAAAAACGCGCCCGGCGGCAAAGGATCATTTCCCTTTGCGAGATGATGTGCCGGACCGGCGGGACGCCTCACCGGCGCCGGTAGTGCCGCCCGGCCCTGCCCGCTCTGGGATCCGCCCGCATGCGCCCGGCCCATGATCGCGACGAAACCTTGCTGCGCGAAGCCGCCGCCACTCGGCAGCGCGGCAGCGAAACCGTCGGTGGCCGGCGGTTCCCGACCGACCGGCGCCTGCACGTCATCACGCACCGGTTCAATGGGCAAACCGGGAAAACCGGGATTCCGCTGGCGGATATCCTCCGGCGGCGGCGGTGCTGGACCCGGCTGTTCAATGTGGTTCCGCTGCTGCCCCATTCGCTGGCAGTGGAAACCGGCGACGGTGCTGGGCACTGTTTTGTGCCTCAGGGCCGCAAACCCTGGGCCCGGGCGATCCAGGGCACTGCTGCAACGGCAGGCAGTTTGAACGGTGCGGCCACCAGCGCGAGGTGGTCACGCAAGCGTGGTGTTGCCGGCGCCGTCTGAGCGCTGCGCCGGTCTCAGCGCGGCGCGATCGCCGGATAGGCCAGCAGCAGCACCAGATCCGCCTCGCCGTGCTGCTGCAGTGCATGCGTGCTGCCGGCGCGGGTCAGCAGCGCGTGACCCGCGCCGACGTCATAGTGCGTGCCATCGAGCACATAGCGGCCACGGCCGCTGACGATGTAGTAGATCTCGTCCTTGTGCTGCGGATGCAGGCCGATGCCGGCGCCTTTGTGCAGCACCCGCTTGCGCAGCACGAACGGCAGATCGGCCACGTCGGCAAAGAACGAATAGGCGGTGGTCGGACCGGCGCCGCCGTGCGGACCGGGTTGTTCGCGGGCGATGTCCTGTTCACGGATCACCTGTGAGCCGTGCGGGTTCGTCACCTCGATCTTCGGTACTGCTGCAGGCGAGGACAAAGCCAGGGCGGTTGCAGCGCTGCGGGGCGCTGTCGCTGTCGCTGTCGGCGACGAGGTGACCGCACCGCAATCGATATCGCGCTTCAGCATGGCCTTCATTTCCGGCTGCAGCTCCACCCAGCCCCGCATCACCAGACAGGCCACCGCGGTGGCACCGGCCGCGCTGAAATGGGTGCCATCGGCCTTGCCCTGCTCGGGCACGAACATGAAGTACGGCTGCGCGCCCTGCTCGCCCAGCGCGCGGATCCAGGCCATCGAGCTGGCATTGAGATCGATCAGCGGCACATTCTGCTCGCGCGCCAGCCGCTGCATTGACCGGGTGTAAAGCCCATGGGTGTCCAGCAGCGCGCCGAAGTCGTACAGCAGCCGCGCGACCGGGGTTATCAGCACCGGCGTGGCGCCCTTCGCGCGCGCGGTTGCCACATAGCGCGACAGCAACGCCGGGTAGTCGGTATCCGGATCGGTGTACCGCGTGGGGTCCTCGAACTTGGCGTCGTTGTGGCCGAACTGGATCAGCAGCACGTCGCCGGGCCGCAGTTCCTTTTCAATGGCCTGCAGGCGCCCTTCATTGAGGAAGCTGCGCGTGCTGCGCCCGCCGATGGCATGGTTGCGTACCTGCCACTGCCCCGGGTCCAGCCAGCTCTGCAGCATCTGCCCCCAGCCGGCCTGCGGCGCGCGCTCCGGGCCGTACGTGGCGGCGGTGGAATCGGCGGCGATAAAGACCCGCTGCGCGGGAGGGGCGGCGCTGGCGAGGCCGGCCAGCGACAGCAGCGCAAGCAGCAAGGGGACGTGGCGTTTCATCGGCATGGGCTCCGGCGGTGGAAGGTGAAACAACAAGGGCGCCGTTGGGCGCCCTTGTCTGCCCTGCAAGGGCGATACAGCTGCGGGCCGGCTTACTTGCCCAGCACGCCCTTCACGTAGGCGACGATGTCCGCGTCCTGGGCGTTGTCGAAGAACGCCTTCTGGAAGCGCTCGCCACCGACGGCCTGCTTCACCAGCTCCGGGTCGATCGCCTTCAGGCCTTCGATGAAGTCCTTCGAAGCGCCCTGCTTGACCTGCGCCAGGATGCCGGCATTGGCCATCTGCGATTCGCGACGCTCGGCCGGGTAACCCTGGCCGCGCTCACCGGCGAACGCCTTCTCGAAGATGTAGCGGATGTTGATTTCCGCGCCCCAGCCGAAGCCCTTGGCGAACGGCAGCGACAGCGCGTTGCCGCTGTTGACCTGGGCGAACAGGAACGCGTCGGTCGGCTCGATGCAGTAGCCGCAGAACACGCCCGGCCATGCGTTGAGCGACATCAGCGCGCCCTGGCCGGTACCGCAACCGGCGACGACGAAGTCCACGGCCTTGGAATTCAGCAGCAGCGCCGCGCAAATGCCTAGGTGGATGTAGGTCAGGCGGTGGTCGTTGTCACCGTCCATGCCGACGTTGAACACGGTGTGGCCCTGCGCGGCAGCCACCGTGTTGAGCTGTTCCAGCACCACCGGGTTCTTGGCGGCCTGGCTGAACTCCTGCATCAATGCGATTTTCATTGCGGAACTCTCTATTCAGTA
Organism: Stenotrophomonas pictorum JCM 9942; assembly: GCF_001431585.1. Taxonomy (NCBI): domain Bacteria; kingdom Pseudomonadati; phylum Pseudomonadota; class Gammaproteobacteria; order Lysobacterales; family Lysobacteraceae; genus Stenotrophomonas; species Stenotrophomonas pictorum. Next base: position 136,516 of record NZ_LLXS01000007.1, read on the forward strand.
CGGGATTGCATGAAGCGTGCACGGCGGCGGCCGGCACGCGGGAAACGGGAATCAGCGCGCCAGCCAGCCACCATCGACCGGGATGATCGCGCCATTGACGTAGTCCGAGGCGCTGGACGCCAGGAACACGGCGGTGCCGCCGAGGTCTTCCGGCTTGCCCCAGCGACCGGCCGGGATGCGATCCAGGATCGCCTTGTTGCGGTCTTCATCGGCGCGCAGCTGCGCGGTGTTGTCGGTGGCCATGTAGCCCGGGGCGATGGCGTTGATGGTCACGCCCTTGCCGGCCCATTCGTTGGCCAGCAGGCGGGTGATGCCGGCGATGCCGCTCTTGGAAGCGGTGTAGGACGGCACCCGCACGCCGCCCTGGAAGGACAGCATCGAGGCGATGTTGATGATCTTGCCGCTGCCCTGGGCGATGAAATGCTTGCCGGCGGCCTGCGACATGAAGAACGCAGACTTGATGTTGACGTTCATCACGTCATCCCAGTCCTTCTCGCTGAAGTCCACCGCGTCGGCGCGACGGATCAGGCCGGCGTTGTTGACCAGGATGTCCAGCCGGCCGAGGCCGGCGAGGGTTTCGGCCACCACCCGCTCGACCGGCTCGATGCTGATCAGGTTGGCCTCGATATTGAGGAAGCGCCGGCCCAGCGCACGCACCTTCTCGGCGGTTTCATCGGCCGGCACGATGCCCGCGCCGGCGATGTCGGCGCCGGCGGCGGCCAGTGCCAGCGCGATGCCCTGGCCCAGGCCGGTATTGGCGCCGGTGACCAGCGCGACCTTGCCTTCAAGACTGAATGGATTCGTCATGGTGTTCCTCTCCCTGAAGCGGTGGTTCGGGTTCGTGATGCCGGCGGGGTCGCCGGAGGGGGTGCGCCGGCATTGCAGCCGCCGGTGCGGGCGTAGGCCAGGGCCTGACGGTGAGGTTCCGGCCCGTTCGCGGCCATTCTAGCCAATTATGGAAACCGGTGTCATTTTGCAGCGCAAGATCACACAAATCCATTGAAAACAAACTGTTGGGGGTTTAGTCCTGCGGCGGCTGGCAGGAATCGCGCACGATCAGGTGCGGACGCACGCTGGCCATCGGCAGCGGGCTGTGGCCCTCGGGCTGGATCAGCATCGCGGCCGCTGTTCGCCCGGTGTCACGGGTATTGCGGCGCACCGAGGTCAGCGACGGCCACAGCCGCGAGGCCAGCGGGCTGTCGTCGTAGCCCACGATCGACAGTTCCCGGGGAATGCTGATGCCGGCGCGCATGGCCACCTTGTACACGCCGGCGGCCATTTCATCGTTTCCAGTGAAGATCGCGGTCGGTCGCTGTTTGCCCAGCAACAGCTTCTCGGCCGCGGCCACACCCGATTCGAAGGTGTAGCCGGCCTCGATGATGCGCGCCGGCGGCAGTTCGATGCCGCGGTTGTGCAGGGCCTCGATGAAGCCGGCGGTGCGTTCATGCGCCGAGCGGTAGGCGGTCGGGCCGGTGATCAGCGCGATGTCGCGATGGCCCAGCGAGAGCAGGTAGTCGGCCGCTTCGGCCGCGCCATCGCGGTCGTGGGTGATCACCATCTGCGAGGTGTCATCCAGCGGCAGTGCGGCGATGCGGGTGAAGCGGCAGCCGATCTCCTCGAGCATGTCCGCCAGCGCCTGGTCTTCGGAGGCACGCGGGACCAGGATCACCCCATGCAGCTTCTGCTGCTGCACGAAACGCTTCACGCCTTCGATATAGCCGGGACTGCGCGTATCGCACGGATGCACCACCAGCTCGAAGCTGGAGCCGCGCAGCGCGTCCAGCGCACCGTTCTGCATGTCCACCACGTACTGCGCGGTGGGGTTGTCATAGACCATGCCGATCAGGAACGAGCGCCGGAACGCCAGCCCTCGGGCCAGCGGATCGGGCGCGTAGCCGACCTCGCGCATCAGCGCCTCGACCTTGTCGCGGGTGTCTTTGCGCACCAGCGGCGAGTTGTTGATGATCCGGGACACCGTCTTTTTGGAAACCCCGGACAGCCGCGCGATGTCATTGATCGTGGCGGGTCGTCCTACCGGGCGGGAGGTGGGGTCGGTGTCGGCTTTCTTGCGCAAGGCGATGTCCTTGAAACCGTTCAATACAGGCATTCTAGCGATCCGCGTTCAATCAAGAGCGCGGTAGCGGAACTGGCGGAAGTGCACCTTGCCGTCCCCCGCGGCGTAGATCGCCGGCTTCAGGGCAAGGAAGCCACCGGAGACATTGTGATGGTAGCCGGAGACTTCCATCTGAACGGGATACTTTTCCCAGTTCGTACCGTCGCGGGAACTGTGCACGGTGAGGATATGGCGGTTGTTGGTGACCCGCAGCCACAGCTTGCCGCCGGTGGCACTGGGCCGGGGCCGGGTGGGGCGCTCATCGCCGTAGCGGTGCAGGATGAAATCCTCGCCGTTGCTGCCGACCCCGGCATACAGGCGGTCGCTGTAGAACAGCAGCGCGCCGCCGAAGGCGCCCGGTTCGATCTCCATTTCCACCTCGAACTGGTAGGCCACATCCCCGGCGATGGCGGTCAGCGGCGAGGCATCGCGCGGGGTGCGGCCCTTGCCCTGCAGGGTCAGGCCGTCCTTGCCGAAGCCCAGCCGCTGGTACTCGTCCTGCGCCGGGTTGAAGAACGACCACTGCGCGCCGAGCGTGTCGCCGCGGAAGTCGTCCGACAGCGCCATGCCATGCGCCTGCGACTGGCCGGCCGGCTTGGCCAGCGGACGGGCCAGATCGCCGCCCTTGGCCACGAACCAGCCGTCCTTTGTCCATTCGATAGGCTCCAGCAGCATCTGCCGGCCCAGCGTCCAGTAACCGTTCTCGTAGCCGTGATAGACCATCCAGTCGCGGCCGTCCGTGCCTTCGACAATCGTGGCGTGGCCGCGCGACCACCACGGCTCGGCGCGGCTGACGGTGCGCGTGATCGGATTGTGCGGCGAGTTCTCCCACGGCCCGTGGATCGAACGCGAACGCGCGGTGATCACCATGTGCCCGGTCGGCGGGCCGGCGGTGCCGCCCACCGCGGTGGTCATGTAGTACCAGCCGGCGCGGAAGCTGATCTTCGGGCCTTCCTGGGCGTAGGCTTCCACGTCCCAGCTTTGCGGATAACGCCAGCCGTCATAGACGTGCTTCGGTTGCCCGACCACGCTCAGGCCGTCGTCGGCCAGCTGCACGTAATCACCGCCGGACAGGAACAGGTAGCGCTTGCCGTCTTCGCCCACCGCGTGGCCCGGGTCGATGTACTTGCCCAGGCCGATCTCGACCGGCTCGCTCCACGGGCCGCGGATGTCATCGGCCCACACCACCCAGTTGCTGCGCAGGTTGCCTTCGGTGCCGCCCACGCGCGCCGGGAAATAGATGAAGTAACGGCCCTGGTGCTTGACGATGTCCGGCGCCCAGATCGAGCCGACATTCGTGCGGATCGCATGGCCCAGCGGCTGCCAGTTCACCAGATCGCGCGAGTGCCAGATCGGCAGGCCGGGATAGGCATCGAACGAGGACAGGGTGAGGTAGTAGTCGTCACCATCCTTGAGCACCGACGGATCGGGACGGTCGCCGGCCAGTACCGGATTGAGGAAACTGCCATTGCCCAGATCGGCCTGGCGCTGGTGTTCGATGCCGCGCTTCCAGGGGGAGGGCGCCTCCTGGGCCAGCGCCGGGGCGGCGGCCAGCAGGCAACCGAGGGCCAGCGCGGCCAGGCTACGGGTCACGTTCATTCTCTTCTCCACAGGCAGGGGGCCGGGGCCCCCGATCATCAGACAGCCGGAACGGTGCGCCCGCAGGCACGCCCGCCCCGTCGTTGCATCAGCTGCGCAGCAGCGCCGGCAGCCACAGCGACATGCCGGGGAACAGCGTCACCACCAGCAGCACCGCCAGCCCGGCCAGCCAGAACGGCCAGATGGTCTTCATGCTTTCACCGACGCTGATCTTGCCGATCGCGGTGCCGATGAACAGCACCGAGCCCACCGGCGGCGTGACCAGCCCCAGGCCACCGGTCAGCACCAGCACCAGGCCGAAGTGGATCGGATCGATGCCATAGGCCTTGGCCACCGGCAGGAAGATCGGCGTGCAGATCAGGATCAGCGGCGCCAGGTCCATGAAGGTGCCCAGCAGCAGCAGCATCACCACGATCATCAGCAGTACCGCGTACTTGCTGTGGGCGAAGGACTGCAGGAACTCCACCGCGGCGGCCGGCACCTGCAGGTAGGCCAGCAACCAGCCGAACACGGCGGCGGTGGCGATCACGAACAGGATCACACCGGTACTGCGTGCGGCATGCACCACCGTTTCCATGAACTCCTTGATGCGCAGCTGGCGGTACAGCACGGCGGTGACCAGCAGCGCGTAGACCACCGCGATCGCCGCCGATTCGACTGCGGTGAAGATGCCGGCGCGGATGCCGAAGAAGATCAGCCCCACCAGCCCCAGGCCGGGCAGGGCGGCGATCAGGCGGGTGAACACCGCACGCATGCCCGGGAACGGCTCCACGCCGTAGCCGCGGCTGCGCGCCACCGCATAGCCGGTGACCATCAGCACCACGGTCATCAGCAGCGCCGGCACGATGCCGGCCGCGAACAGGTCGGCGATGGACAGGCCGCCGCCGGCCGCGGCCGAGAACAGGATCAGGTTGTGCGAGGGCGGCACCAGCAGCGCCACCAGCGCCGCAGTGATGCTGACGTTGACCGCGAAGTCGCGGTCGTAACCGCGCTTGACCATCTGCGGGATCATCGTGCCGCCGACCGCCGAGACATCGGCGATGGCCGAACCGGAGACACCGCCGAAGAACAGCGAGGACAGGATCGAGACCTGGCCCAGGCCGCCGCGCAGGCGCCCGACCAGCGAGGAGGCCAGCGCGATCAGGCGCTCGGAGATACCGCCGCGCATCATGATTTCACCGGCGAAGATGAACAGCGGAATGGCGATCAGCGAGGCCGAACCGGTACCGGCGGAGATCTGCTGCACCAGCACGATGCTGGGCAGGTCCAGGTACAGCAGGGTGGCCAGCGAGGCCGCGGCCAGCGCATAGGCCACCGGCACGCCGATCAGCAACAGCACGCCGAACACGGCAAACAGGATTGCGATACCCATGGTTCAGCGGTCTCCTTCAACAGCGGCGGCGGCCATGGCCACGTCCACGCGCAGCGACAGCAGCAGGCGGTTGAGCGCGAACACCGCCATCAGCGCCCCGCCGAGGCTCAGCGGCAGGTAGTTCACGCTCTGCGGCAACGCGGCGCCAGCAGTCTTGATGTGCAGGCCGTCGCTCCACAGCAGCCAGCCCCAGACGGCGATGAAACCGCCGATGGTGGCGATGATCAGCGGCACCAGCGCCTCGACCAGGCGCCGGAACAGCGGGTTCATGTGCTCGGCCAGCAGGTAGAAACCGAAGTGGCGGTTGGTGTGCACGCCGGCGGCGGCGCCCATGCTCATCGTCGTGCTCAGCAGCAGCAGCGTCACCGGCTCGGTCCAGCTGGGCGAATCGTTGATCACGTAGCGGGCGAACACCTGCCAGCCCTGCACCACGACCAGCCCGAGCAGGGCGAGCACGGCGATATGGATGACCACCGTGGCCAACTGCTCGAGCAGCTTCTGCGGGCCGGTCAGGATCGGAGTTGCGTTGGAATCGGACATCAGGACGGACCTCAGGCGAAATCGCGGATGCGGCGGTGGAGGGCGGCGATCTCCGGCTGCTGCAGGTACTGCCGCAGCAACGGCGCGGCCGCCGCACGGAAGGCCGCCATATCCACCGCGTTGGTCTCCACTCCAGCCGCCAGCACCGCCTGCCGCGCCTTGTCCTCGGAGGCGTCCCAGGCGCTGCGCATCTGCTGCACCGACTGCCGCGCCAGCTCCAGCAGCAGGCCACGGTCGGCCGGGCTCAGCGCCTCCAGGCTGCGGCGCGACATCAGCAGGATGTCCGGCGCGTAGGAGTGCTCGCTCTGCGACCAGTAGCGGGCCGCCTCGAAATGGCGGCTGGAATGGAAGCTGCGCATGTTGTTCTCGGCGCCGTCGATCATGTGCGTCTCCATGCCGGAGAACGTGTCGCCCAGCGACATCGGCGTCGGGTTGGCGCCGAACAGGCGCATCAGCTGCAGGAAGATGTCCGAGCTGGCCACCCGCAGCTTCAGCCCGTGCAGCTGCCTGGGCTCCACGATCGGATGCTTGGTGTTGTAGAAGGAGCGCGCGCCGCAGTCGTAGATCGCCAGCCCGACCAGATCGCGGCTCTCGAAGCCGCGCAGCACGTCCTCGGCGATGCCGCTGTCCAGCGCGTGGCGCATGTGCGCGACCGAGTCGAACACGTACGGCAGGCACAGCGCGCGGGTCAGCGGGAAAGCGTTGTTGAGCGCGCCCGAATACACCCGGGTGATGTCGATCGCGCCGAACCGGGCCATGTCGATGGCCTCGGACTCGCGGCCGAGCTGGCCGGAGTGGTACTGGTTCAGGCGCAGCCGGCCGCCGGTATGCAGTTCGAGCTGCTGGCCGATCCATTTGACCGCGGTGACCGTGGGGTAGTCGGCCACATGCACGTCGGTGGCGGTCAACAGCTGGCCGCCACGGCCGGCATTGCCGCCGCCGGCCGAACACGCCCCCAGCAGCGGCGCGGCCAGCGCGCCCAGGCCGGTGGTGAGAAAACCTCTGCGAGTGATCATTGCGCCCTCCGCGCGTACCCGCTGTACGGACCGGTCAGCCGGCCGCCACAGCCTTGCAGGAAATATCGCCATGGCCTTCAAAGCGGATCACCGCCTGCTGGCCCACCGCGATGTCATGGATGCCGGTGGCATTGCCGGTGGCGATCAGCTCGCCCTTCTTCAGCGGCCGCCCGCGCCTGGCCGAACGCGACAGCGCGAACGCATAGGCCGCGCGCAGCCCTCCGGGCAGGTTACCCGCGCCGCCGGTGCCGACCACCTCACCGTCGATCTCGGTGCTGGCACGCAGCTGCGATTCGTCCAGCGCCGTCCAGTCGGGAATCTCCGCCGCCAGCACCAGGCCATTGTTGTTGCCGAAATCCGACACCACCACCCGCGGGCCGAGCTGGTTGATCGTGGCCAGCGGGCTGCTGGCCACTTCCACGCCGATGAACATCCGTGCCGGCAACGCCGCCGCTTCCTCCGGCGTCCACTCCAGCTTGTCTGCCGGGGCATCGGCCTGCAGCTGCAGCACGTACTCGGCCTCGACCGCGGCAAAACCGCCGGCGCCGGAAAACACCGGAATGTCGTTGATGCCACCGGTAGCATTCCAGAGATGGCGCGAGAACACCGGGCCCAGCAGGCGCTCGTCACCGGACCCATCGCGGCGCTCCGGCGCGATGAAACCGACCTTCCAGCCCACCACCGCATCGTCCCAGCGGGCGATGGCCAAGTCCTGCACCCGGTAGGCGGTGACCAGATCCTCCGGGATCTCGCCCGGGAAGTCCGGAAGCGATGCGCCGCTGCGGCGGGCATCGACAAAGCTGCGGGCAATAGCGTCCAGCCCTGCGGTCTGCGGGTCCTGGCTGTCCTGGTCGTTGCTCAAGTGAGTCTCCTGATGGCTTTGCTGCACCGCGCATCGACAGTGCCGTGACTGGCTGTATATGGTAAACCGGTGTCATCTGGCAATGTGCAGTGCACCAGACCCGCCCGTTCCCTCCTTGCATGCCTCCCTCGATGCCGAACCGGAAACTCCCCAAACCCTTGCATTCAAAGCGTCTTGCGACTGTTCTGGCTTTTCTGTGGTCAATTCCGGGACTGGCCGCGGCCACCGAACCGGAGCCGGGATCGGCCGACCGGATCGCGCTGTGGTCACAGGAGGTGCCACCGGGAGACAAGCCGCTGCCGCAAGCACCGCGCATCGTCGAGCGCAGCACCGATCCGGCGCTGCCGGACCGCTATATCGACCATGTCAGCGCGCCCTATCTGGTGGCCTACCGACCGGCCCGGCCCAACGGCAGCGCGCTGCTGGTGATCCCCGGTGGCGGCTACCAGCGGGTGGTGCTGGACAAGGAGGGCACCGCGCTGGTGCCGGCGTTCGTCGAACAGGGCGGGATGACCCTGTTCGTGCTGCGTTACCGGCTGCCCGGCGAAGGCCGCGCCGACCGCGAGGCGGCACTGGCCGATGCGCAGCGCGCGCTGCGGCTGATCCGCCACCGCGCCGGCGACTGGGGCATCGACCCGCGGCGGATCGGGGTGATGGGGTTTTCCGCCGGTGGCCACCTGGCGGCGCGGCTGGGCAACGGCTTCGATACGCCGGTATACCCGGCCACCGATGCCATCGACACGGTCAGCGCCCGGCCGGATTTCCAGCTGCTGGTCTATCCGGTGATCGACATGGAAGGGCCCGACAGCCATGCCGGCTCGCGCGAACGGCTGCTCGGTGGCGCCGATACCCCTGCACTGCGGCAGCGCTATTCGATGCAGCAGCAGGTCAGCGCAAGCACACCGCCGACCTTCGTGCTGCACGCCGCCGATGACGAGGTGGTGCCGGTCGGCAACAGCCTGCTGTTCTACCACCGCCTGCAACAGGCCGGCATCCCCAGCGAAATGCACCTGTTCCCGCGGGGTGGACATGGCTTTGGCACGCGCGGCACAGCCGGCCTGACCACCGCCGTCTGGCCGCAGCTGGCGCTGGCCTGGATCGCCGCACAATCGCCGGAGGCGAACCGATGAGCACGACCTCTTCTCCCCCGGCCCCGGCCCGGCGCGACTTCCTGCGCCGCAGCGCGCTGCTGGGTATCGCCGCCGGTCTGGGCAGCCCCGCCCTTGCAGGCACGCCGGCCAGCCCCAGCCCGATCGCACGGCTGCGCAGCGGCAGGGTCGCCGGGCAGACCGAGCAGGGCGTCCATGTATTCCGCGGCATTCCCTATGGCGGCGATACCGCACCGCGCCGGTTCCAGCCGGCGCTGCTGGAAGCACCGTGGCGTGGCATCCGCGATGCGCTCGATTACGGCCCGGCCGCACCGCAGGGCGGGAGCGAAGGTCCGGGCAGCGAGGACTGCCTCTACCTCAATGTCTGGACCCCGGCGCTGCGCGACGGCGGCAAGCGGCCGATCCTGTTCTATATCCACGGCGGCGCCTACAACAACGGCTCCGGCAGCGATCCGCTGTACGACGGCGGCAATCTTTGCCGGCGCGGCGATGTGGTGGTGGTCACCGTCAACCACCGCCTCAACCTGTTCGGCTACCTCTATCTGGCCCAGCTCGGCGACGAGCGCTTTGCCGACTCCGGCAACGTCGGCCAGCTGGATCTGGTGCAGGCGCTGCAGTGGGTGCGCCAGCACGCCGCGGAATTTGGCGGCGATGCCGGCAACGTCACCGTGTTCGGCCAGTCCGGCGGCGGCGCCAAGATCGCCACGCTGATGGCGATGCCGGCCGCGCAGGGTCTGTTCCACAAGGCGTGGACGATGAGCGGGCAGCAGGTCACCGCCGCTGGCCCGCGCGCGGCCAGCCAGCGCGCGCAGCAGGTGCTGGACCATTTCCAGGGTGATGCCGAAACGCTGCGGCGCCTGCCGATGGCGCAGCTGCTCGAAGCGGTGAAGCTGCGCGATCCCTCGCGCGTGGAGAACACCGCGCTGTACCTGGGGCCGGTGCTCGATGCCCGCAACCTGCCGGTACATCCGTTCTGGCCGCAGGCCCCCGCGCAGTCGGCCGGCATCCCGATGGTGATCGGCAACACCCGCGACGAGACCCGTGCCTTCCTCGGCAACGACCCCAAGCACCATGCGCTCAGCTGGGAAGAACTGCCGGCCAAACTGGAAGCCCAGCAGTACGTCGACCTGCTGCCCTCGGTGGTGATCGCCGAATACCGGCGGCTGTACCCGCAGTACACGCCCTCGGAGGTGTTCTTTGCCGCCACCACCGCCGGCCGCTCGTGGCGCGGCGCGGTCGAGGAGCTGGAAGCGCGCGCCCGGCAGGGCGCGCCGACCTGGGCCTACCAGCTGGACGGGTACGACCGCGACGGCGACGCCGCCGCGCTGCGCGCCTTCCACACGCTGGATATTCCGCTGGTGTTCCACAACAACGCCCAGCCCGGCTCGCGCACCGGCAGCGGGGCCGCGATGCAACAGCTGTCCGACAGCATGAGCGACGCGCTGCTGGCCTTGGCCCGCACCGGCGACCCCAACCATGCCGGTCTGCCGCGCTGGGACCGCTACGGACTGGCACGCCGCCAGACCATGGTGTTCGACACGCCGAGCCGGCAGATGGACGATCCGCGCGGCGGCGAACGCCGGCTCTACCAGCAGGCCCCCTTCATCCAGCGCGGTACCTTCTGAGCCCGATCATGACCTTGCGACCGTTGCTGTTTTCTCTCGCCCTGGCGCTGACGCCGGCAGTGGCCTGCGCCGCGCTGGATCCGTCCATCACCGAGCGGCCCACGCCCACCCCGATCCGCGCCAGCAAGATCGTGCTGGTCGGCGATTCCACCACGGCGGTGCAGGGCGGCTGGGGCCCGGCATTCTGCGCGCGCCACGTCAGCGCGTTCCTGAGCTGCGTGAACCTGGCCCGCGGCGGTCGCAGCAGTTACAACTACCGTGCCGAGGGTTCGTGGGACATCGCCCTGCAGGAGATGCGGCCCGGTGCCTACCGCGACGTGCATGTGCTGATCCAGTTCGGTCACAACGACCAGCCCGGCAAGCCGGGACGCTCGACCGATCTGCAGCACGAATTCCCGGACAACCTGCGCCGCTACGTGCGCGAGGTCCGCGCCGCCGGCGCCGTGCCGGTGCTGCTCACACCGCTGACCCGGCGCCAGTTCCGCGCCGGGGTGCTGATCGACGATCTGGCACCGTGGGCAGACGCCACGCGCCGCGTCGCCACCGAGCTGGACGTGCCGCTGGTGGATCTGCATGCGCGCAGCACGGCGGCGGTGCAGGGGATGGGCCCGGTGCAGGCGATGCGCTTTGCCCAGGCGCCGGCGTTGCCGGTCCAGGTCAGCGCGGCGCAGGCCGGCACCACCATCGGCGCGCCGCCAGCACCCGGTACGCCGGCGCCCGGCGGGGTCGATGCCAACGCGATCGAGCCGATGGGCCAGGCCAAGATCGCCTTCGACTACACCCACCTCGGTCCGGAAGGCGCCGGCTTCTTTGCGGCAATGGTGGCCGACGAGCTGGCGCAGCAGGTGCCGGCGCTGCGCCGCAACCTGATCCCCTGAGAACTCTCGGATGGCGTCCATGCTCCACCCGGCGCGGGCCTCGGAACACAGCGATAACCGCTCTGGCTTAATATCGACTGATGCATGATGACCTCCACCGCTACCCGCCGTTCCCGGGCCGCAAGCGCCTGCTGGCCGCGCTCGACCAGGCCATCCAGCAGCCCGGCATCAAGGCGATCACCCACACCGTGGAGCAGGTACTGCGCGAGGCGATCGCCGACGACCAGATCGTCCTGCCGGCGGGCGTGCACGAGCCCGTCCACGATCACTACGCCCGCCGCGAGCTGTATCGCAGCCCTATGCATGGCTACAGCGTGGTGGCGATGACCTGGGGCCCGGGGCAGGCGACCCCGCTGCATGACCACAGCGGGCTGTGGTGCGTGGAAGGCGTTTGGAACGGCACGCTGCAGATCACCCAGTACGCGCTGCAGGAGCAGGCCGGCGAGCGGTTCCAGTTCCGGGCCGGGCGCGGGCTGCTGGCCGGACGCGGCAGCGCCGGCTGCCTGATCCCGCCGCACGAGTACCACACCATCTGCAACCCGAGCCCCGATCAGATCGCGGTGTCGGTGCACGTCTACCAGCAGGTGATGGAGCGCTGCACGGTGTTCCTGCCCGATCCGGCCCACCCGCACTGGTATCTGCGCGAAACCCGCGATTTGCAGACCGAGACCGCGCCGGCCCAGCGCACCGCGGTGGCCAGCGGCGGCTAGGCCCTGGGTGCCCCCGCACCGGCCAGGTGCGGGGGCACCCAGGGCTACCTCACTGCAGCGGCAGGCTGTTGTTCAGCGCCGTCACCTCGGCCACCTCGCCGTCCTGCAGCACCTGCACGCGCGCCCCTGCGCGCACGAAACCGGCCGGCAACGGCAGCTGCACGGTCACCGTCTTGGGCAGCAGGTCACTGGGCGCCGGCAGCGCCGGAATCACCGCCCGCGTCACTTCCCGGTCGCGGGCATCGCGCACCACGGCCACGCCGGGGACGGTGGCGACATGGCCCAGGCTGTGCACGGTCAGATGCAGCGTGTCGCCTTCGATGCGCAGATCGCCGCGGCCGATGCCCAGATCGGCACGCCCGCTGACCGGGGTGCCGGCCTGGATCCGTTCGAACTCGAAACGCTGGGTCTTGCCCGGCACGAATTCCAGTGGCGTGGCCATGCTCTTTTCGAAATCGATCTCACGCAGCTGCACCCGCCCGTCGATGCGGCCGTCGCCATCGGCATCGATGCCGCTGCGCACCTGCCAGCGGCCGGCGGCCACGTTCCAGCCGGTCATCTGCACCGCCTGCTTGCGGCCGCTGAGGTTGTAGGCGGTGACGCTGAAGCGCTCGGGCGAGGGCGCGTCCACCAGCAGCGCGACCTGCTCGGCGGCGGCAGCGTCGGCAAAGCTCCAGCTCACCGTGTGCCCCGGCCAGCTCTGGTTGCGCTTCAGCGCGATACCGCCCAGCCGCGCGCGCTGCAGGAACTCGCTAGGCGCCTCGACCCGGTCACTCCACCAGTGGCCTTCGGTGTTCATGTATTCGCGCTGCGCCTTGGCCTGGATGCCCTCGGCGTGCAGCTGCTCCAGGTACCGGGTGTCGCCGGTGAGCTGCCAGGCGGTCACGCTGGCGAAGCCGCCGCCACCGTTGTCGGCCTCGGTGATCAGCTGCTTGCCCCAGTCCTGTTCGCGGCCCAGCACCTGCACGAGGTTCTCGCCCAGGTTGGACAGCGCGCCGGGGCCACCACGCTGCACGCGGTAGTCCAGCCCCTGCAGATATCTGTCGTCACCACTCCAGCGCCACGCGGCCCAGAACGTGTGCATCACATCGCCACTGCCCGAGCCCTGGTTCAACTCGCCGCCACGGGTCTGCCCGGTCGCCCAGTTGATTTCATTGGGCAAGGTGAAGCGGCCCTTGTCGTCGGTGTAGGCGTGCGCCAGCCAGCTGTCGGCCAGGCCGGTGACCAGCTTGCGACCGGTCGGATCGGCGTTGTACTCGCCGATCAGGAAGGCCGGATGCAACGCCGGGAACGAGTACGGCTTCTGCCACTGCCAGTTCGGCTCGCGGTAGACCTTGTTGCCGCCGAACCAGTTGCTGGAAAACAGCAGGTGGCCCTGCGGATTGGGCAGAATGATGCGCTCGTCGAAGGCCTTGACCGTTTCCATCAGCCGTTCGACGGTCAGCGGATCGCCCCAGTTGAGGTAGAGCATCGCGCTGTTGGCGTTGATGCCTTCCTCGTAGGAATGTAGCTCGTCGGTCTCGATCGTGCTCAGGCCGTTGGCGAACATGCCGTTGCGGTAGATCGCATCGGACAGCGCGGTCAGCGAGGCGTTGAGCTTGTCCGGCTGCACGCCCATCAAGGCCAGTCCCGGCCACTGCTGCACCAGGTCCGAATCATCGGACAGGCCACCGCCGAAATCGCCATAGGCGACCTGGCGGTTCTCGATCCACCAGTCGATGAAACGGCGCACGTACTTGAGGTCTTCGGTCTGCCGGAACGCCCACAGCGGCACGCCCTTGGGCGCGGCCGGCTGCGCGAACGGCGGCTTGCCCTGGCTGTTGTAGCTGATGTAGTTCCAGTACAGGCGGCCCAGTTCGTGGTCCGGATCCACCCGCAGCAGGTCGCTCAGATCCGCATAGACGCGCGCGTACAGGCGCTGGCGCTTGGAGGTGGTGTGCTCCTCGACCAGGAAACCCCAGTTGTCGCGTACCTGGTTGAAGCGGTCGGCCACGTGTTCACCGAGCGCCTGCTTGCGGTCCTTGAATACAAGGCGTACTTCGCCACCATCCAGTGATGCGGCATTGAAGCCCGGTGCCGCCGAGGCCACCGAGATCCACAGGCTGTCGGCGGTGAGGATGCGGTCACGCAGGTCCAGCCACAGCGTGCGCTTCTGCCCGGGTTTGACCGAGACCGATACGTCGATCATGTCGCGCGCCGGCCAGATCGGGTCCTTGATGCGGATGTTCAGCGGGATCAGTCCGTCGTGCGTGGCCGGCAGGTCCAGCGCCGGAATGTCGATGGCCACCCCGTCCAGGCCGTCATGCATGTTCTCCCAGCTGTGCGCCCAGCTGCGGATCAGCGGCTGCGCGGCCGGTGCATCACCCACGCCGGAGGGAATCAGCACATGCACGATCGGCAGCGGATCGGCCGGCAAGGTGCCGGCGCCGCGCTTGCGTGCCCCGGCCCCCTTGGGCAGCGCCATCACCGTGCTGCGTTCGGCCTGTGGATAACGGCCGTCGATATACGCCCGCAGCGCGGCGATGTTGGTGTAATCGGGCAGCACGCTGCTGTCGATCAGGTAGCGCTGCTTGACCGTGCCTGCCGGCTCGGCGGCGTCGCTGACGTGGTAGCCCCAGATCTCCTGGATCGGCGTTTCCTGCTCGGTGTTGCGGAAGTGCAGCTGACCGCCGCGCTGCGCGGCGAAGCTGTCGACACTGCGCACCACGCCCTGCGGCCGGGTGAACAGCGTTCCGGCGGTGCCAGCCAGGGTGCCGAATGCGGCGCCGCGGATCTCCACCCGGTTGATGGTTTCACCGTCGGGCACGGTCAGGTCCAGCTGCTGGCCGCCCTCGACATAGGTGTTCCAGTCCGGCAGCTGGAAATAGTCGTCACGCCCGGCCAACCGCGAGCGGTTGTAGACGCCCGGCCAGGTGGTCTCGGCGATACCGTCGGTGCCTTTCCACATCCACTGTTTGAGGTCCTTGACGTCGGCAAACTCGACCTTGCGGATCGTCGTGGTCGACGCGGCAAGCGCCGGTGGCGGCGCGCCTTCCCAGCCGTGACGATGCCACCAGCTGCGCTGAGAGGGCGCGACGGTGGGCGCCACAGGCGGTTCGGCATGGCGGGCGAGGGCGGCCACCGCCTCGCCATCGAGCAGGCGGTCGTAGACGCGGATCTCGTCGAAGTCGCTGCCACGCAGGAAGTTGTAGCGGCTCTGCACCTGGTAGGGCGCCATCACCCGCCCGGCCAGGCCGAGCTGGTCCAGCGCCGCATCGTAGTCGCCGGTGGTCTGCGCGCGTGCCACTTCCTTGCCATCGACAAAAAGTTTGACGCCGTGGTCTTCATCCCAGCCGAAAGCGATGTGCTGCCACTGCTGTGGCGACGGGTTTTTATCCAGCTTGAACGAGACGCGGGTGCGCGCCAGGTTGGCGTCGGTGACGAAAGCATCGAAGCCGTGGCCGTTCCAGTCGATGCGCAGCCAGGCCATGTCCCAGCTGCTGTGGTCGGCATAGCCGACGCGGAAGATCACGAACGGCGCCTCGCCCACGGCATAACGCGAACGCCAGAAGAACGACAGCGTGCCGCGCTGGGCGTGGATGTTGCCCGGCGCATTCCACGACAGCACGCCATCATCGGCCCACTCGATCGCGCTGCCCCGCGCGCCGTCGGCGACGATCTTCACCTTGTCCTGGAAGTTGGGGGTGGCATCGCCCGCGGCGCGATCGGCGACAAACCCCTCATCGGCGGACACCTGGAACAGCAACTGGGCCGGTGCCGCCCATGCCGTGGGCGCCTGCAGCAGCATGCCCAGCGCGCAGGCCAGAAGGGAGGGACGCAAACAAGTCTTCGGGTTCATCAGCTCACTCTTTCCACACATGTTTCTTCACTGCCGTCACTGCACCGCGGGTGCCGGGGCGCCGTGCGGCGACACGCCCCAGCGCGCACGCCATGCCGGCCATTCGCTGCGCAGCAGTTTCTCCGGCCACACTCCATACCACGCATAGCCGACACGGCGCTCGTTGGGAATGGCCGCGAACTGCGCAACCTGCACGCCGTCACGATTGACGAACATCGGCTGCTGGTGCTGCAGGTCGTAGAACCGCGCCCACAGCGATGCGCCGGGCCGTTGCACGATCCGCACATCGCGTCCACTTTCCTGTTCGGGCGCGTCGACCCTCTCCAGCGCCACATCCGGCAGCCGGTGCGCCTGCAACCAGCGTACGCCCGCCTCCACCGCGGCCACCTGTGCCGGTGAGGGATCGCGCTGGCGCATCAGCAACCGCAGCACACCGACCGATTCGGCCACCGCCAGCGACGGCAGCTCGTAGGACCGCGCTTTGGCCGGCAGCAGCGTGACCTCGTCGTACTGCGCCGCCCAGAGGGTCGGCAGACCCTCGATGCGCACCTGGGTGGCCAGCACGCAGTCCAGCCCACGTGCCAGCGCGGCCTGTGCGGCGGAGCCGAACTCCGGCGCCAGCAGTGCCGCCTCATCGCGTGACTCGACGATGTCCTGCAGCAGCTCGAGCACCCGGGTCATGGCATCGTCGTTGAAGGTGATCTGGTGGCGGTAGAACGAACGGTCCGGGTAGTACTGCGGCCAGCCGCCGTTGGGATACTGCGCGGCCAGCAGATAGCTCACCCCGCGCCGCGCGGCCTGCAGATAGGCCGGGTTGCCGGTACGAGCATGGGCCTGCAGCAGATAGCGGATCTCCGACGTGGTGGCCTTGTTGTCGAGCGTGGCATCGTCCTTGCGCCCGGGCGCGCGCAGCGCGTCACGTTCGACCGCGCTGAGCGGGCGACGGTAGTCCACCGCCTTGCCGCGGTAGTGCTTGGACCAGCCGCCGGAGGCGGTCTGCAGCAGCAGCATGGTCTCGGCCTGCGGATCGGTGGGGGCGGCCGCGTGCACGGTCGCGGCCGGTGTCAGCAGTGTCGCCAGCAGCAAAGCGCGTAGGAATCGAAGCACTGCATTCATCGGATAGGTCTCCAGTCGCCCGGGATCCGCGCACGGGAGGCGCCGCCGGCGTGCGCCTCCGTCAGGGTGCGCAACCAGGGCACCCGCCCACGGCGGTCAGCGCCGGCGCCCTGGTTGCGGCACCCGGTGTCGGGCACCGCAGCCGGGGCGACAGACACCGGTAGCGGAAACACCCCCGGTGTCCCACACCGTCGCCACCGCAGCAGACCCGCGCGGCGCGGGCGCCTGCGCCGCGCGGCGGGCGCTTGCTCAGAACTTGTAGCGGGCACCGAGGTAGTACTGGCGGCCGGTGACGGTGTAGCGGTCGGCCAGCTGCAACGACGAATCGACGTAGCGGCTGTCCGGCGTATCGAGCAGGTTGATCGCCTCGAAGGTCAGCGAGAGCTTCTTGCTCAGGCGGTAGGACATGTTGAAGTCGACGTTGCGCACGCTGTCCTTGCCGGTCACATCGGCGGTGGTCAGCTGCTTGCCATCCAGGTCCCAGACGTTCTCGCGGCTGAGGATCTCGCCGATATAGCCGTCGCGGTAGCTGGTGGAGACACGCGCACTGAAGGTGCCGTCGTCGTAGTACAGGGTGGCGTTGTACGAGTTCGGCGACAGGTTGACCAGGTCGTTCTCGGTGAAGGTGGTGGTGACACTGGTGTTGCTGTTGGCCGCCGTGCTGAACATGTACTTGATGCTCGACTCGACGTGGGTGTAGTTCAGCTGGATGCCGAACTTGCTCCAGATGCCCGGCAGGAAGGTGAAGGGCTGCTGGTAGGTCAGCTCGTAGCCCTTCAGCGGGCCACCGGGGGTGTTGTAGTAGCTCTGCACGTTGAACAGCGTGTCGGCGGTGAAGCCGGCCGGCAGCAGATCCAGCGAGTAGCCCATGTCGCCCCAGGTGGTCAGCAGGCGGGTGCGCTGCACATAGCTTTCGATGTCCTTGTAGAACACCGCCGCCGACAGCAGCGCGCCTTCGGCGAAGTACCACTCCGCGCTCAGGTCGTAGTTGGTCGAACGGAACGGATCAAGCTTGGGATTGCCCAGGTTGATGGCGAACACGCGGCCGTCGTCGAAGTAGCCGGTGGGGCCTCCGCTGACGCTGGGCGAGAGGTAGGCCAGGGTCGGCCGCGCCATCGTCTTGGCCGCGCCAAAGCGCAGCACCACGTTCTCGGCCACGTCCCAGGCCAGGTTCAGCGAGGGCAGCACGTCCTGGTAGCTGTGGTTGACGATCGAGCGCACCAGCGAGCGCTCGCCGGCCGCGGCGGTGGCACTGGCCACGCCGAAGAACGACTCGCAGTTGGCCGAGTTGTTGCCCGTCGTGGCTGCGTTGCACGGCGCCCAGCCCGAGGCGCTGATCTGCGTATCGACCACGCGCACGCCCAGGTTGCCGCGGAACGCGCGATCCAGCAGCTCGGTGTTGAAATCCAGCTGCAGGTAGCCGCCCAGGCTCTTTTCGTTGACCTCGAAGTTGTTGTTGGACGCGCCGAAGTGGCCAACACCGGCCAACCGGTAGTCGCCCCCCTGCACGCCTTTGTCGCAGTTGCAGTTGATGTCCAGCAGCGTGGCGATCTTGTCGAAATCCGGCACCAGCCAGCCGCTGGGCACATTGCCCGACAGGTTCTTGCCGAAGCCGGTCAGCGTGGTGCTCAGGTCGGCGATGCTCACCCCGGCCGGCAGCGCCTGGGCCAGGCGGCCGTAGCTGATGTGTCGGTACTCTTCCGACGCCATGTCGTAGTCCTTGTAGGCAAGGCCGGTACGCAGGGTGAAGGTCGGATTGAGGTTGAACTGCAGGTCGAGCTTGGCGGTGTCGAAGGCGTTGCTGACGTAGCTCGGATTCAGGCGCACTTCGCTGATGTTGCTGCCGCGCGAGGTGCCATTGCTGTTGACCGGCACCGCGCCGTAGCCCAGCCACGACCACGCCGCCGGATCATTGAGCGCGAACGGCAGGGTCATGGCCGGCATGTCGCCGCCGTTGCGCATGTCCATCACGAAGCCGTCGATGTTGCTGTTGTCGAAGCTGACCAGCGAGAACACCGGGCGCTCGTAGTCTGAGCGGGAATGGCCGACCTGCGCTTCGAGCTTCACCGCGTCGTTGAAGTGGTGGTCCAGGTTCAGGCTGTACTGCTGGAATCGGGTCGATTCCTGGATCTGGCTGGACTCGGTGCGGAAGTCGACGTTGTCGAACACGCCATAGACCAGCCGGTTCTGCGCATCCACCTCGGCCTCGCGCACCACGATCTGGGTCTTGCCGCCGAGGTTGGCGGCACGGTGCAGGTTGGCGCCGAGCGAATCCTCGCGCTGGTCCTTGTCCAGCTGAGAGTACATCGCATCGAAGCTGAGCAGCGTGTCGTCGGAAACCTTGAACTGCAGCGCGCCGGTGACGCCCAGCCGCTCGATCTCGTGCGCGGTGCGGATATAGCGCGGGTAGCGCGGGATCCAGGCGTTGGTGGCGGTCTCGTAGGCGGCGATGTTCGCGGCGGTGGCCGTCGGGCGTGGCAGGCCGGTGCCGCAATGGGTGGCGCTGATGCCGTAGCTGCCCCAGCCGTTGTTGCGGTCCTGGTTGGCCTGGCTGCCGCTGCCGGCCGGGGTCTCGTTGGAGGCCGGATTGCGCGGCGTCTGCGGGTTGTAGCCCAGCGGTGAACAGAAGCCGTAGGTGCCGTTGTTGGCGGCGTTGGACTGGTTGGAGTTGCGGTGGTTGCCGTGCTCCCAGCGCACCGGGTTGTAGCCTTCCTCGTAGACGTTGCGCTTGCTGTAGGACGCCGACAGCAACGCGCCGAAGCGGTCATCGGCCCAGGTGTTGCTGATCAGCGCCGACACGCGCGGATCGTAGTCCCTGGCCAGCTCGCTGTATCCGGCCTGGGCGCTGGCCGAGGCCTGGAACCCGTCGAAATCGAACGGACGCGAGCCGCGCAGGTCCACCGTCGAGCCCAGCGAACCTTCGTCCATCTGCGCCGACTGGGTCTTGTTGACCTTGACCTGGGAAAACAGCTCCGAGGCGAAGGTGTTGAAGTCGAAGCCGCGGCTGCGGTTGACGCCGCTGCTGCCGTTGCCGGCGGTGGCCAGCGCCTCCAGTCCGTTCAGGCGCACCCGGGTGAAGTCCGAGCCCAGACCGCGGATCGAGATGCGCTGGCCTTCACCGCCCTCGCGGTCGATCGACACGCCGGCGATGCGCTGCAGCGACTCGGCCAGGTTCTGGTCGGGGAACTTGCCGATGTCCTCGGCATAGATGGCATCGACCTGTTCGGTCGAATAGCGCTTCTCGTCCAGCGATTTCTGCAGGCTCTGGCGGTAGCCGGTGACGGTCAACCCGTCCAGTTCGGTCGGGCTGGCCGGCACGGTGGCCTGTTGGGCCAGTGCGGCCGGGGTCGCCAGCACCGAAGTGATGGCGAGGGCAAGCAAGGTAACCGGTGTCTTTCTGATCTGGCGCATACGACGATCCATGTAATGGGCTCCTCCCCGGAGGGACTCGGTCAACGTGGCAACGAAGCAGGGGCGGTGGCGAGGGCTGATCGCGCTGGCAGCCCCGGCCAGCACGGGCCGGGGAGTGTTCGATACGCCAGCACAGGTCCAGCAGCGCACAGACGCAACCGCGCAGGAGCGGTCTGCCGGACGCCGGCAGCGCCGCGCTGTGGACAACGGAACAGGGCCGGGTCGGTGGGGGCGACCCGGCCCTTCACAGGCCCGGTGGAACGGTCAGAACTTGTAGCGCAGGCCCAGCGTGTACTGGCGGCCGGTTTCGCTGTATTCCAGCGGCAGCGAGACCGACGGATTGGCCACCCACGATTCCTGGGCTTCGTTGGTCAGGTTGGCGCCTTCCAGGCTGATCTCCAGCTGGTCGCTGATGCGGTAGTGGATCGAGGCATCGACGAAGGTGGTGCCGCTCTGGCCATGCACACCCAGGCCCTTGCTGTCGAAACCGGCTTCGGTGCCCGGCACCTGGATCAGGTAGTCGTCGCGGTTGGTCGCCGAGACGCGGCTGGACCACTTCTCGCCTTCATAGAACAGGGTGGCGTTCCACGAGTTGCGCGACAGACCGGTCAGGTCGGCCTTCTGCGCCAGGACGCCGGCGCCGGTGACGTACTGGATCTTGGATTCGACGTAGGTGTAGTTCAGCTGCGTGCCGAGGTTGGACCACTTGCCCGGCAGGAAGGTGAACGGCTGGGTGTAGTTGAACTCCACGCCGGTCAGGTCGCCACCGGGGGTGTTGACCGGGGTGCTGAACACGAAATCGTCGGTGACGGCGGCGTTGAGGTTCTCCAGCAGGCTGGCCGGCAGGCCGCTGCTCGCATACGGACGGGTTTCGCGGGTGTTCTGGATGAAGCTCTCGATGTCCTTGTAGAACAGGCCGACACCGAGCATCGCCCCTTCATTGAAGTACCACTCGAAGCCCAGGTCGGCGGTCTTGGCGCGCACCGGATCCAGCAGCGGGTTGCCGCCACTGACCGTCTTGGCACTGCCGCTGACGCTGACCGTCACACCCGGCGTCAGGCTGCCCAGGCCCGGACGCGACATCACCTTGGCCGCACCGAAGCGGACCAGGAAGTCCGGGGTGATCTCGGCCACCAGGTTCAGCGAGGGCAGGAAGTCGTTGTACTCACGGGTCACGGTGGTGGTGATCGGCGTACCGCTGGCCGTGGCCACGCCGGTGGAGGTCTGCTTGGTCTTGACGTAACGCGCGCCGAGGTTGCCCGAGACCGGCACCGCACCGATGTCGAAACCGAACTTACCCATCAGCCAGGCGCCGCGATCCTGCTCCTGCACGTTGCGGATGCTGGCGTTGTAGTCGGCCAGCGCGTAGATGCCTTCGCCGCTGAGGATGTCGAACTCGCTGGCGATGCCGTTGAAGTTCGGCACCACCCACTTGCCCGGTGCGCCGGTCATGCCCTGCAGCGCGGCCAGTTCGGTCATGTTGACCGGCACGATCTTGCTGCCGTTGAAGGTCGGCACCACGGTTTCGTTGCCGACGCGGCGACGCTCCATCGAATCGAAGCCGAAGTTCTTGGCCTGCACGCCGCCTTCCAGCGTGAACGAGGGCCCGATCACCCACGAGAACTCCAGCTGGCCGTTGTCGAACTCGTTGGTCACGTAGTTCTGGCGCAGGCGGATCGTGGACAGGGTCCAGCCATTGGGATCGGTCGGATCCACGCCGTAGTTGAACACCGGCTTGTTGACGTTGCCGCGGTAGTCGTAGCTGTAGCCCTGGACATTGAGCTTGTCCATCATGACCGTGGCCTGGACCGGGTTGTCGTGCTTGGAGCGCGAGGTACCCACCTTGCCGGTGATGGTGAAGTTGTCGCTCAGACGGTGCTCGCCATCCAGGCTGATCTGGTAGAAGTCCGTGCTCCACTCGTCGTGGCGGTTTTCGGCGCGGATATCGACGTTGTCCATCCTGGCGTAGACCAGCGCGCCGTTGCGCACCTCGCCATCGGTGACCAGGATTTCCTTTTTGCCGTCGTTGGACGACTTGCTCAGGCCGTTGGCCTCGATGTACTTCTCGTCGCGCTTGGCGTCGATCTTGGAGTACAGCGCATCCAGGCTGAAGGTGGTGCGGTCGGACGGCTTGAACTGCAGTGCACCGGTTACGCCCAGACGCTTCTGGTCATGCTCCATCAGCGTGTAGCGCGGGAAACGCGGCGCATACACATCCGTCTTCAGCGCGTCCTTGAACGGCGAGGCCGCGTTGAAGCCGCCATTGGTGCCGCCACCGGCCCAGCGCACGGTGCCGGAGCCTTCCTCGACGGTCTCCCGCTCCGAGTAGGCCACCGACAGCAGCGCGCCGAACTTGCCGTCGGCCCAGCTGTTGGCGATCAGGCCGGCAAAGCGCGGCATCGCCGACTGCGAGGCATCGTTGTAACCGGCCTGCACGTTGCCGACGATGGTCAGGCCGTCATAGTCGAACGGACGCGCGGTACGCAGATCGACCGTGGCACCGAGCGAGCCTTCCTCGACATCGGCCGAGGCGGTCTTGCGCGCGATCAGCTGCGAGAACAGGTCCGCGGCGAACACGTTGAAATCGAAACCGCGGCCGCGGTTGGTGCCGCCCTGGCCGTCGCTGCTGCCGACCGTGCTCAGCGCTTCCAGGCCGTTGATGCGCACGCGGGTGAAATCCGGACCCAGGCCACGCACCGAGATGTTGCGGCCTTCGCCGCCATCCCGGGTGATCACCACGCCGGGGATGCGCTGCAGCGACTCGGCCAGGTTGCTGTCGGGGAACTTGCCGATATCCTCGGCAACCACCGCATCGACCACGCCGCTCTCGCCGCGTTTGATGTCCAGCGCCTTCTCGACGCTGGCGCGGTAGCCGGTGACGGTGACGGTGTCCAGTTCGGTCGCGGCTGCGCCGCCGGCATCCTGCGCCAGCACGGCACCGGAGTGCAGGGCCAGGCTGATGCCCAAAGCGAGCAAGGTAACCGGTGTCTTTTTCTTCGCGTTACGTGGATCCATGTGCTTCCCCTCTCCAAGGTCTACATGTGATGCGGTGTTCTTGTTGTGTCATCCGCTGAATGACACCGCTAGTCAAAACGGAAAGTAGCAGCTGCGTGAAAGAGGAGCATCTTGCACTGCAGCAGGGGGAAAACGCGTGCCAAACCGTTGTCCAGGCACTGCTGGCGGGCAGTGCGGGACAGGACAGCAGGGACAGGATCCACTTATGACACCGATGGTCAAACTTCCGTGCCATCATTCCCGGAAATCGACTGCAAGCAGGAGCGCTTGATGAATTTCCCCCGTGTGGTCTGCTTTGGCGAGCTGCTGTTGCGGCTGGGCGCCCCCGGTAACCAGCTGCTGCTGCAGAGCCCGGCGCTGGAGGTGCATTGTGGCGGCGCCGAGGCCAATGTCGGCGTGTCGCTGGCCCACTTCGGCCACGACGTGGCGATGGTCAGCGTGGTCGCCGACAACCCGCTGGGCGCGGCGGTGACCGGCGAGCTGCGCCGGCACGGGCTCGACACCAGTCGCGTGCGACGCAGCGAGGGCCGCATGGGCCTGTACTTCCTGACCACCGGCGCCGGCCATCGGCCCAGCGAGGTGGTCTACGACCGCGCCGATTCGGCCTTCGCCAACGCCCGCGCCGACAGCCATGACTGGCCGGTGCTGCTGCACGGCGCGCAGTGGCTGCACCTGTCCGGGGTCAGCCCGGCGCTTGGCCCGGAGGCCGCACAGGCCACGCTGGATGCGGCCCGCGCGGCGGTGGCGATGGGGATCAAGGTGTCCTTCGATGGCAACTTCCGGCCCAAGCTGTGGGAGCGCTGGGGTGGCGATGCCACGGCGATCCTGCGCGACCTGTTCGACTGCGCGCATATCGGGTTCGCCGACTACCGCGACATCGGTGTGGTGCTCGGCGGGCAGTTCGCGCAGGCCGATGCCCAGGCGCGCGTGGATGCGGCCGCGGCGATGGCCTTTGCCGCCTTCCCGCGCCTGCAGTACATGGCGTGCACCCAGCGCACCGCGCACAGCGTGGACCGGCATTCGCTCGGCGCGATGCTGCTCGGCCGCGACGGCACCCGTGCCATCGCCCCGGAAGAGACGCTGACCGGCATCGTCGATCGCATCGGTGGCGGTGACGCGTTTGCCGCCGGCGTGCTGCACGGGCTGATCGAAGGCTTCGATGCCGGGGCCACGATCCGCTTCGGGTTGGCCGCCGGCTGCCTGAAACACTCCATTCCCGGTGACTTCAACCCGGTCGGCGTCGCCGACGTGATGGCCCTGGTGGGCGAAGGAAAATTCGATGTCCGGCGCTGATCCGCGCGTGCGCGCAATCCTGAAACTGGCACCGGTGATTCCGGTGTTCACCCCCAACGACATCGACGATGCGGTGCAGGTGGCCAACGCGCTGTTCCGCGGGGGTCTGCCGGTGATCGAGGTGACCCTGCGCACCCCGCGCGCGATGGACGCGATCAAGGCGATGGTTGAGGCCGTGCCCGAGGCGGTGATCGGCGCCGGCACCGTGCTCGAAGGCCGGCAGCTGGAGCAGCTCAAGGCCGTGGGTGGCCGCTTCGCGGTTTCGCCCGGCGCCACCGACCGGCTCTATGCCGCCGCGCGTGATGTCGACCTGCCGTTCCTGCCCGGCGTGGCCACCTCCTCGGAGCTGATGCGCGGACTGGAGCACGGCCTGGACACGTTCAAGTTCTTCCCGGCGATGCAGGCCGGCGGCGCGGCGATGCTGTCGGCGTGGAACGGCCCGTTCGGCGATGTGCGCTTCTGTCCGACCGGCGGGATCAGCGCGCAGACCGCGCCACAGTTCCTGCACCTGCCCAACGTGCTGTGCGTGGGCGGCTCGTGGCTGACCACCGGCGAGCTGCTGCAGTCACGCGACTGGGCCCGGATCGAGCAGCTGGCGCGCGAAGCGGCCGTGCTGGCCGGCTGATCCACCCGCCGGCGCCTCCTGCGCCGGTTACAGCGGACGGCTGTGGACCGCGGCCGCCGGCATGCGGTCCAGGGCCAGCCACGCGTCCTCGATCACCGCCCGGGCCTGGTCCCACTTCAAGCGCGATTCGCCGCGCGCCTGCTCCCAGTACGCGGCCAGTTCGGCCTCGGTGTCCCCGGTGCCCCGCGGCCAGTCGGCGGCATGGCTGGCCAGCGCGAAGGCATAGGCCGGATAGACATCCCGCCAGCGGGTGAATCCCTGGCGGCGGCGTTTGGCGTAGTCGGCCAGGCTGTATTGCAGGAAGTCCTGCGCCACCTCGTCGGCATCGGCCGCGCGGCGTTTGAAAACACCGCGGCGTATCGCCCCCAGATGGGCATTGAACAGCCGGGGGGCGGAGCGGTATTCCGGATGCTCTGGACGGTACATGGCACGAACCTCCCTGCGGGGTGGACACAGTTACCGCCACCGCCGTCAGCGGGTCGTGATCGCACCGTTACCCGGAGGTGAGCTGTTCACCGCTGCCGCGTCCACTGCCATTGCACGCCCACCGTGACGCTGCGGTCCGGGCCGGGCTCGTAGTAGCGCTGGTTGCCGTCGTTGACGATGACCGAGCCGATGTGGCGCTGGTCCAGCACATTGTCCAGCCGGGCGAACGCGCGCAGCGGGCCGTGCGGGGTGGACCACTGCCGGGCCGCCTCCAGATTCACCAGAGTGTGGCCGGGCGCGCGCGCATCGCCCCGATCGTCGACGCCGAGGTCACTGGCGGCAACCAGTTCGGCCGCCCAGTGCCAGGTCCCCGGTTGCCACTGCCAGCGCGCGGACAGCTGCTGGCGCGGCACGCCCGGCAGGCGGGTTCCCGCGGCGACGCGGTTGCGCGGCGTGGTGCATGGCGCCGGCACGCCGGTGCAGGTCAGATAGCCCTCGCGCACCGTGGCCTGCAGCCAGGTCGCGGCCAGTTGCAGTTCCTGCGCTGCGCCGACCGGCTGGCGCCAGTCCAGCTCCACGCCCTGGCGGCGGGTGGCGCCGATATTGCGGTAGCTGCTGCGGCCGCCCACATTGGCCGCCACCGCCAGTTCGTCCTCGGTGTCGGCACGGAACAGCGCCAGTTCCAGCCGCGCCCCGCTGTGCCCGTGCCATTTGCCGCCCAGCTCGTAGCTGCGGCTGCGCGCCGCGGCCAGATCCAGCGCCAGCCCGGCACCGCCATCGGCGCGGTAGCCCAGCTCGTTGAAGGTCGGGGTCTCGAAGCCATGCCCGGCCGAGGCATACAGGCGCAGGGCGTCCGTGGCGCGGAACACCAGCCCGGCCACCGGCGTGGTCGCCGCATAGTCGCGCTGGCCGCTGTCGTCGGGATTGGCCGCGGTGCGGTAGTGGTCACGCAAGGCGAACCGCACCTGGCTGTGGCGCGCGCCCAGCAATGCCGACCCGCGCGGACTGAACTGCCACCACGCCTGCGCGAACTGGTCGATATTCCACACCCGGTCATGCTGGTCGCGGCGCAGCCGCCCCTTGATCCCCACGGTGTCGCCGACAAAGTTCTCGTAGCCGGTCCGGTGCTGGCGCTGGCGGTCGGCATTGGCACCCACCACCAGATCCAGCGGCTGCCCGGCCAGCGTGCCCTGCCAGGCCCAGCGCGCGTCCAGGCCGCCGTAACCACTGTCCAGATCGATCACCCCGCCCGCGTGCAGCGGGCTGTTCTGCGGCCCCGGCGGAATGGCCAGGAACTGCTCGACCGCGCGCTGCCCGGCATAGCCCATCAGCCGCCAGGTCTGCCGCCCGCGCTCACGCGTGTAGACCAGGCCGGCCTGCTGCTGGGCGACCGATTTGCGAGTGTTGTACTGGCGTGCCACCGCCGTGGCCTGGCGCGGGTTCTCGCGCACCTGCGCCGCGCTCAGGCCCAGCGGATCCTGCGCGTGCGGTGCCTCCAGCGCGTTGAACAGCAGCGCCAGGCACTGGCCGGGGGCCAGATCGAAATCCAGCCGGGTGTTGAGCGATTCGCGCCGCGCGGCGCTGTGCCGGCGCCAGCCCGCAGTGGAAAAGTGGTTGGCGGCCACGTTGTAGTGCATCGAAGCGGCCTGGCCCTTGAGCTGCACGCCGCTGCTGGACGTGGCATGGGCGCCATAGCTGCTGCGCAGCCGCCACGGATCACCGGGCTGGCCTTCTGCGCTCCACAGCTGCAACACGCCGCCGGAGGCGTTGCCATACAGCGCCGAGAACGGCCCGCGCAGCACCTCCACACGCTCGGCACCGAGCAGGTTGAAATGCGACAGCTGGCCCTGGCCGTCGGGCATCGTTGCCGGCACCCCGTCGACCAGCAGCCGCACGCCGCGCACACCGAAGCTCGAACGCGCGCCAAAGCCACGGATCGACAGCTGCGTGTCCTGGGCCAGGTTCTGCCGTTCGCGCGCCAGCAGGCCGGGCACCCCGGCCAGCACTTCGGAAAGCAGCGCGCCCCGGCCGTTGTGGTCGCTGTCCACGTTCACCGTAGTGATGGCCGCCGGCAGTTCGACATCGGCCAGCGCCCGCACCCGGGCCGCCTGCACCTGCACGCGGTCCAGCGTCTGCGCTTCCGGCGCGGGCTCTTGCGCGGCGGCGGGCAGGGCCGCGAGCAGCCCGGAAAACAGGAAAAAACGCTTACATGCCGTCATCGCGCAATGATCGCCGATCCGGCACGGCGGCGGCAGCGCCGCGGAAGCGGAAGTTCCAGCTGAAACCCTGCCGTCAGCGGCTTCCAGCCCTGCTACGATGACGCGGTTCTGGCCGCCGCTGCATGCTTTCGCGCCGGACCGCCCCCACTTCCCGCCACTTGATACGAGTACCGCCGTGTCCTTCTTTGCAACTGTGGAACAGGTTCCTGGCGACCCGATTCTGGGTCTGACCGACGCTTACAACGCCGATACCCGCCCGACCAAGGTCAACCTGGGCGTGGGCATCTACTACGACGAGAGCGGCCGTATTCCGCTGCTGCGCGCGGTCAAACAGATCGAACAGCAGCTGGCCGCCGAGGCCAAACCGCGCGGCTACCTGCCGATCGACGGCCTGGCCGCCTATACCTCGGCCACCCGCGAGCTGGTGTTCGGCAAGGACTCGGAACTGGTTGCCGCCGGCCGCGTCGCCACCACCCAGACCGTGGGCGGTTCGGGCGCGCTGCGCGTGGGCGCCGAGCTGCTGGCCCACACGCTGCCGCACGCCACCGTGGCCATCTCCAACCCGAGCTGGGAAAACCACCGTGCGGTGTTCACCGCGGCCGGTTTCAAGGTGGTGGATTACACCTACTTCGACGCCGCCCGCCACGGCCTGGACTTCGACGGCATGCTCGCCGACCTGGCCAAGCTGGCACCGGGCACCACGGTGCTGCTGCACGCCTGCTGCCACAACCCGACCGGCGCGGACCTGACCGAGGCGCAGTGGAAGCAGGTCGCCGCGCTGCTGAAGGAACACCAGCTGTTCCCGTTCATCGACATGGCCTACCAGGGCTTTGACAAGGGCATCGCCGAGGACGGCGTGGCCGTGCGCATCGTCGCCGAGGCCGGCATCGACAGCTTCATCGTCGCCAACTCCTACTCCAAGTCGTTCTCGCTGTATGGCGAGCGCGTCGGCGCGCTGTCGGTGGTCGCGGCCGACGCCGCGCAGTCCAGGGCGGTGCAGTCGCACATCAAGCGCATCATCCGCACGATCTACTCCAGCCCGTCCACCCACGGTGCCGCGCTGGTGGCCGGGGTGCTGGGCAGCACCGAGCTGCGCGCGATGTGGGAAGAGGAACTGGGCCAGATGCGCACCCGCATCCACGCCCTGCGCGCCGGACTGGTGGCCAAACTGGCCGAACTGGGCGCACCGGAGTTCGCCTTCATCCAGCAGCAGGCCGGCATGTTCTCCTACTCGGGGCTGAGCCGCGCGCAGGTGGATACGCTGCGGGACGAGTACGGCATCTACGCCGTCGGCACCGGCCGTATCTGCGTGGCCGCACTGAACCAGGGCAACCTGGATTACGTGGCCAAGGCCGTGTGCGCGGTCAGCCGCAGCTGAGCACCGGCCATGCGCCAGTGACACAAAAAGCCCGGGGAAACCCGGGCTTTTTTGGTCTCCCGGCGGGCGTCACCCCCGAGGTCCGCAGCCCGGACAAGCCGGAGGCCGGGAACCGGTGCCTGTCCGTTTTCCCGCCGTCTCATCCCGTCCCCAAGGCCACCAGCGCCGCCCCGATCACCATCCCGCCCAGGCCGGCGCTGACGATGCCGCCATAGCGGGCCCCGCCACTGAGAAAGGCCAGCACCGACTTGGCCAGCGACGCCGACGCCAGCAGGGCGATCACCCCCCAGCGTGCCTTGCCCAGCTCCAGGCCACCGGAGGCGGTGAGGCTGGCGATGCTGGCCGCCGCCGCGTGCAGTTCGGCCAGCCCCGCCACCGTCGCCCCCACCAGCGCGCCGGCCTGCCCGAATACCCGGCGCAGCCCTTCAGACAGCAACAGCACCGCTGCGATGGCCACGGCGATCATCAGCGCGTGCTGCAACTGGAACGCCTTGGCGGTGGAGGTTTCCGGAACCGATTCATCCGGCACATGGCGCAGACCCAGCGCCGCAAAACCCAGCAGCACCAGCGCCGCGGTCAGCAGCGGCCAGGCACTGGCCTGCAACAGCGCAGGCGAGGTGGTACCGAGGATCGCGGCGAACAGCAGCAGCGAAGCCAGATTGGCCAGCAGCGCGGCCGATGCCGAGGGTGCCACCAGCATCGGTGAGGCACGGCTGCTGCGACCGAACCCGGCCACCGAAGCGGTAGAGGAGGCGAAGCCGGAAAGGAAACCGGCCACCGGCAGGCCCCAGCGCGCGCCCACCGCACGCAACCCGACATGGCCCAGCATTCCGGTGCCCATCACCAGCACGACGATCTGCCAGAGCTTGTACGGCACCAGCACTGCCCAGGGGTCCACCGCTGTCACCGGCAACATCGGCAGCACCACCAGCGCGCAGGCTGCCAGCAGCAGGGCATCGCGCATTTCCTGGTCGCTGATCAGCTCGCGGCTGAAACGTGCCAGCGGGGCCTTGGCCCACAGCAGGATCGCCACCACCACCCCCAGCGCGGCGGCCAGCGCGCGCTGTTGCAACGCCAACCCGCCCAGCAGCACGGTGGTCAGCATGGTGATCTCCCCCGTCAGGCCCGGGTCGTCGGCGGACGTGGCGCGGTAGCTGGTCCATGCCAGTGCCGCAGCGGCCAGCAGCGCCACCAGGAAAGCCGGCGGACCGAGCAGCATGGCCACTGTCCCCATCAGCGCCAGCAACGCATGGGTGCGTACCCCCGCCTGCAGCGGGCGGCCGTTGCCATGCTGACGCTCGCGCACCGCGCCGATCAGCAGCCCGATACCCAGTGCCGACAGCAGCCCCTGTGTCACCTGATTCCAGTCCATGCCACTCCCCTTGCAGGTCCTGCCATGGTACGAGCCCTGTAGATAAAGCCAATGGCCGGCGCGCGGGTCGATCCTGTCCACAAACGGACATGGCATGACCGCTGGCTCGAAAAAAACAGCCCGACCCACGACAATGGCGCTCCTTTCGCCTGAAGGTGGTCCTTGCCCATGTCCCGCACGTCGTTGACCCGCTTCCTGATTGAAGAGCAGCACGCCCAGCGCATCAATGCCGACCTGCGCCAGCTGGTGGCGGTGGTGGCCCGCGCCTGCACCAGCATCTCGATCGCGGTGAGCAAGGGCGCCCTGGGCGGCGTGCTCGGCGATGCCGGTACCGGCAACGTGCAGGGCGAGGCGCAAAAGAAGCTGGACGTGATTTCCAACGAGATCCTGCTGGAAGCCAATGCCTGGGGCGGCCACCTGGCGGCGTGCGCCTCGGAGGAGATGGACCACAGCCAGCGGGTGCCCTCGGAATATCCACAGGGCGACTTCCTGCTGCTGTTCGATCCGCTCGACGGCAGCTCCAACATCGACGTGAACGTGTCCGTCGGCACCATTTTCTCGGTGCTGCGGGCACCCGAGGGTGTGGATAACCCTGGGGATGAACATTTCCTGCAGGCCGGCACCCGGCAGGTCGCGGCCGGCTACTGCATCTACGGACCGAGCACGATGCTGGTGCTGACCGTGGGCCACGGCACCCATGCCTTCACCCTGGACCGCGAAACCGGCGAGTTCGTGCTGACCCAGCGCGGCATGCAGATCCCGGCCGACACCCAGGAATTCGCCATCAACATGTCCAACCAGCGCCACTGGGAGGCGCCGATGCAGGCCTATGTGACCGACCTGCTGGCCGGCAAGGACGGCGTGCGCGGCAAGAACTTCAACATGCGCTGGATCGCCTCGATGGTCGCCGACGTGCACCGCATCCTCACCCGCGGCGGCATCTTCATCTACCCGTGGGACAGCAAGGATCCGTCCAAGGCCGGCAAGCTGCGCCTGATGTACGAGGCCAACCCGATGTCTCTGCTGGTCGAGCAGGCCGGCGGTGCCGCCACCAACGGCCGTGAGCGCATCCTCGATGTCGCCCCGGAGCAGCTGCACCAGCGCGTGCCGGTGTTCCTGGGCTCCAAACACGAAGTGGCCGAAGCCACCCGTTACCACCGCGAGCACGACGCCAGGTAATCCCGATTGCCGGCCACTGTGCGCCCGCGGCCACCGGCAACGTTCCGGTGGCCGTTTTCTTTGCCGCGCTCAGAACAGCTCGCCCTGCGGTGAGGGCTTCGTCGGCGGCAGCGGTGCGGTGAACTTGCCGCAGTCCAGCGCCGGCCATTGCTGGCGCGAGGCGTTGAAGCCCAGCCGCTTGCTGGCCAGCTTGAAACGGTTGGCCAGCAGCTCGGCGTAGGCGCCCTGGCCGCGCATACGCGTACCGAACCGGCTGTCGTAGTCCTTGCCGCCGCGCAGCTGGTTGATGGTGCTCATCACGTGCTCGGCGCGCTGTGGATAATGTGCCTGCAGCCAGTCGCGGAACAGCGGCGCCACCTCATAGGGCAGGCGCAGCAGCACGTAGCCGGCACTGCCGGCACCGGCTCCACGCGCGGCCTCCAGCACCGCTTCCAGTTCGGCGTCATTGATCCACGGAATCACCGGCGCCACCATCACGCCCACCGGAATGCCGGCCTCGCTCAGGCGGCGCATCGCGCGCAACCGGGCATGGGGGGCCGAGGCGCGCGGTTCGAGCCTGGCCGACAGGTGCGGGTCCAGCGAGGTCACCGAGAAGTGCACGCTGACCAGCTGCTGCGCGGCCAGTGGCGCCAGCAGGTCGATGTCGCGCTCGACCAGCGCGTTCTTGGTGATCAGCGAAAACGGATGCCTGGTTTCGGCCAGCACCTCGATCAGCTGGCGGGTGATGCCCAGCTTGCGTTCGATCGGCTGGTAGGCATCGGTGTTGATGCCCAGCGCGATCGGCTGCGGCACGTAGCCCGGTTTGGCCAGTTCGCGGCGCAGCACCTCGGCGGCGTTGGTCTTGGCGAAGAGCTTGGTTTCGAAATCCAGGCCGGGGGACAAGTTGAGGTAGGCGTGGCTGGGCCGGGCGAAACAGTACGAGCAGCCGTGCTCGCAACCACGATACGGATTGACCGACTGGCTGAAACCCACGTCCGGCGAATTGTTGCGGCTGATGATGCTGCGCGCGATTTCCGGGCGCACGTCGGTACGCAGCCGTGGCGCGGCGAACTCCTCGCTTTCATCGGCCGACCAGCCATCGTCGACGGCTTCGGCAATCCGGGTTTCGAAACGGCCGGCAAGGTGGCTGGTCGCACCGCGGCCTTTGATGGGGGTGGGTGTAGGCATGCGCCTACGCTAGCGCGCGGCCGTCGCAGCGGGCGCGACGGTCCGTATTCAGCGCCCGCGCGCTTCAGCCGGGCTTGTGCTTTGTGTCCACGCCCTGGATCACCAGCGTGGCGCTCATCCCGGCGCTGAGCACCGCGCCCTCGGGCACCGAATGCGGATCGATGCTGACCCGCACCGGCACGCGCTGGGCCAGCCGCACCCAGTTGAAGGTGGGCTCGACCTCGGCCAGCAGGTGGCTGCCGGTCGGGCCGGCCGCATCGGCGATGCCGGTGGCGATGCCTTCGACGGTGCCGCGCAGGTGCACGCCGCCGGCCATCAGGCGGATATCCACCGCATCGCCGCGATGGATCCTGGGCAGCTTGGTTTCCTCGAAGTAGCCGTAGACCCACAGGCCTTCACTGGCCACCAGCGCCATGCGCGGAACGCCGGCGGCGGCATAGTCGCCCACCCGCACGTCCAGATTGGTGATGCTGCCGTCGGCGCTGGCCCGCACGTGCGTGCGCGCCAGGTCCAGCCGTGCACGCTCCAGGGCGACCTGCGCCTGCTGCAATGCGGCCACGGCCTGCTGGCGGCTGGCGCTGGCGGCATGGGTGCCGGCCTGGGCCTGTTTCCAGCTGGCCTGCGCGGCCTGGGCCAGGGCACGGGCGTCGGCCTGTGCTTCGCGCGAGACCACGCCGCCGAGCCGGGCACGACGCTGCGCCTGTTCCTGCCGCATCAGGTATTCGGCCTGGCTGGCGCTGGCCCCGGCCGCGGCGGCCGAGATGCTGGCGCCGGCGGCACGCGCGGCGGCTTCGGCGGCGCGCAGGTCGGCTTCGGCCTGGGCCACGGCCAGCTGGTAGCGCTGCGGATCGACCACGAACAGCAGTTCGCCTTTTTTCACCGGCTGGTTGTCCCGCACCGCGACTTCGGTGACCAGGCCGGACACGTCCGGCGCGATGCGCACCACTTCGGCCCGCAGGCGCGCATCGCGCGTCCACGGCGAGAGCATGTACTGGTGCCAGACCACATAGGCCATCACTGCAGCCAGCAGCACAACCACGCAGGTGACACCGCCTCGGATCAGGCTGGCGGTCTTCATCGGGAACCTCGGTTAGGAAAAGGGGGGAAGAAACAGCAACAGCGCCGCGCAGTAGAGGCTGGCAAACAGCGCAACCCGTACCAGCGACGGATGCAGCGCGCGCCGGTACAGGCCAACCCGGCCCAGCCCGAAATCGAGCAGGCCAAACACCGGCAACAACAGCACCACCAGCACCAGCGCACCGGGGAAGTAGATGTCGCCGATGGAAACTTCATACGGCATGGCGGGCCTCCTTCAGGCGGTGGTGGCGGCGCGAACGTTGCACGTGGGCGGCCAGAACGGTGGCGCTGTCTTCCAGGCTCATCTGCAGCAGCAACAGGTGCTCGCGCACGCGGCGCAATGGCTGCGGTTGCGGGCCGGACAGTCCGCCCAGTGCCGCCTGCACACTGTCCTGGGCCGCCTGCAGGGTCTGCGCGCGCGGCATGCGGTACAACTGGCCAAGGCGGGCCAGCGCCTGGCCGATCTGCCGTTGCAGGGCCGGCGGCAATGATTGTTCGGCCAGGTCATGGCGCAGGTCGATCGCACTGTGGCCGGCCTCGTGCACCAGCAGCGCCCATTCGAACAGCTGCCGCGAGGCGCGGCTGCCCGGGGTGGTGCGGCTGGCCACCTGCTGGAACAGCTCGCGGCTGACGCTCTCGAACTTCGGCAGCAGGCCGGGCAGCGGCGCGCTCACCGCCAGCTGCACCTGCGCGCGCAGCCGTTCGAGCAGACGCCGCTGGCGCTGTTTGCCGCCCGGCAATCCCGGCACCAGCATGAACACCGCCATCGCCACGCACGCGCCGATGGCCAGCGTCAGCGAGTTGTCCAGATAGGCCTGCGCACTGGGGTGGAACGACGGTCCCAGGTTCCACGAGACCAGGATGCCGACATTGAACGCCATGCCGGTCACCGCAAACCGGGGGCGGGTGGAGATGTACAGCGCGGCGATCATCGTCGGCAGGGTGACCGCCACCAGCATCGGGAAATCGGTCGCCAGCGCCATCGCGATGAAGCCGGGCAGGGCGAAGAACGGTGCCACCAGATGACCGAGGGTGGCCCGCCGTACCACCCACAGCGGGTCCGGGGCGGCCGAGGCCATCGCCACCAGCGCGGACACGCCGAACACCGCCAGTCCGCCCTGGTTCCAGCTGCTGCACAACCACAGCAACGACAGCGCCAGCATCACCCCGAAGCAGCGCGTGGCCGCCAGGGCAATCGCGTACCCGTCCTGGGCACGGGTGAAGCGCACCTTGGACAGCCGCGGCGCACGCGCGCGCAACGCGCCCTTGCCGCGTTCCATCCGCGCCTTGGCCTGCACATAGGCATGCAGCTCCTCGGCGAAGCGGCGTACCAGCAGCGCGCTGGCATCAAAGCCGTCCGCGCGCGTGGGCGGCAGCTGCCGCCGCTGTTGCGCCAACGCGCCTTCCAGCTGTTGGCCCCAGTGGCGCAGGCGCGCGGCCAGTGCAAGCCGGTCGCCGCGCAGCGTCGGGTCCTCCAGCAGCAACGGCAGCGGCTGCAGCACGCTGCGCACCGCGGCGACCACCTCGTCCTCGCCGCGACGCCGCATCCGGTCAATGTGGTGGTGCAGCGCCTGGAACCGCGAGGTCGCGGCCATGAAGTGCTGGTTGATCAGTTTGAGCTGGCCGTTGCGGCTGCGCAGGATCGGATCGTCGAAATACGCGGTGGCACGCAGCTCCTCGAACTGCAGCGCGCCCTGCACCACGCGGCTCTGGGTGCGTTCGATCACCTCGAAACCCTGCAGCCGCCCGCCGATCGCACCGGCAACGAAATCCAGGAAGTCGTTGAGGTTGCCGTCATCGGCCGCGCGCAGGCCGGCGCGCAGGCGGTTGGGCCACAGCACGTCGAACACGATACTGGTCACCGCCATGCCCAGCAGCACTTCACCGGTGCGTTCCAGCGCGCTGTTGAGGATGTGCTGGGGCTGGTGGATCACCGGCAGCATGATCATCGCCACCGTGTAGCCGGCCAACACGAAGCCATAGGAGGCCATGCCGCGGCTCCACACCGAGCCGCCGGCACAGAAGCCGGCCCACAGCGCCATCACCGTCACCAGCATCACCGGGCTCTGCGGAAACAGCGCCACGATCAGCACCGCCATCGCACAGCCGACCACGGTGCCGAGCCCGCGATAGAACGCCTTGGCCAGGACCATGCCGGTATTGCGGTTCATCACCACCAGCACGGTGATCATCGCCGTGCCCGGCGAACTCATCCCCAGCCGCATCGCGATCCAGCCGGACAGGTACAGGGCCACCAGCACCTTGCCGATGTAGGCCCAGACCGCCCCCTCGCCGGTCATGGCGTGGCGCAGCGTGCCGGTCCAGCGGGACAGCTTCCCGGCACCCGGCGCGCACTCAGCCGGATGCGTACTCATGCCCGGGTTTCCAGCCCCACCAGCACCCGCGTGAGCAGGGCTTCCATCTGCTGCAGCTCCTGTGCTTCCACTCCGCTGAAGAAGCGCTGCAGCTGCGCGATCACCGCCGGCATCACGGTTTCGATCAGCTGCTCGCCGGCGGCGGTAAGCCGCACCACCAGCTTGCGGCGGTCTTCCCCGCTGGGTTCACGGCTGACCAGGCCCTTGGCCAGCAGCTGGTCGATCAGGCGGGTGACGTTGGAGGACTTTTCGCTGGCGGCCTCGCTGATCTGCGACGGACTCAGGCCCGCTTCGGAGCCGTCGAGCATCATCAGCACGTTGTACTCGGGATGGCTGATGCCGTAATCGCGCAACAAGGCGTTGCCGTGATCGCAGAACAGCTTGTGCACCAGCTTGACCAGCCGCGCCAGCATGGCCTGGTCACGGGGAAAGCCGGGATGGCGAGCGCTGCTGATCGCCAGCTTCTCATCGATGCTGGCGTAGCCGCTGGCTGCCGGGAGCTGTTTATCCATCCCGGTATATTACACTTGTGTACAAATTGACGCAACGCAACATCAGCTCCCCGCGCGCGCCTCCCACCCGCAGCTAGAATCGGCCCATGCGCCAAACCCTCCAAGAGCTGTGGACAAGCCTGTCGAGCATTCCCCACTGGGGGCAGATCCTGGCGGTGGCCTATGTGGCCTATCTGCTGGTGCTGGCCGGCTACATCGTGCTGCAGAAGCGCGAGCCGGTCGCGACGCTGAGCTGGATCCTGTCGCTGGCGGCGCTGCCATACATCGGCCTGTTCGTGTTCTACCTGTTCGGTCCGCAGAAGATCGTGCGCCAGCGCCTGCGCCGCGGCCGTTCACGCGCGGGCATGGGCACCTACGAGGCGGTCTGTCCGCCCGATACCCGCTGCACCGAACTGGCGCGGGTAGGGCAGGCGACCACCGGGCTGGCGCCAAGCACCGCGACCGCGGTGGACTGGCTGGTGGATGGCGCGGCGACCTATGCGGCGATCCTGGCCGCCATCGGCGACGCCCGCCGCCATGTGAATCTGGAGTACTACATCTTCGAGCCCGACCACGCCGGCACCGCGATGCGCGATGCGCTGGTCGCGCGCGCCCGCGCCGGGGTCAAGGTACGGCTGCTGCTCGACGCGGTGGGTTCCTCGAAGATCCGGCGCCGCTTCCTGCAACCGCTGCTGGACGCCGGCGGCGAGGTGGCCTGGTTCCATCCGCGGCAGCTGCTCAAGCCGTTCAAACGGCCATGGCTGAACCTGCGCACCCACCGCAAGCTGGTGGTGGTCGATGGCGAGATCGCCTTCACCGGCGGCATCAACGTCACCGACGAGGAGGACGACAGCCGCAATGCCAACGCCTACCGTGACCTGCACATGCGCATCCGCGGCCATGTTGTCCACAGCCTGCAGCTGGTGTTTCTGGAGGACTGGATCTACGCCACCGGCCAGGCGCCGGAACGCTTCGAGCGCGGCGACCTGTTCCCGGCCACGGTGCCGGCCCGCGAGTGCGGCCAGATCAACGCGCAGGTGCTGGTGTCCGGGCCGGATTCGGCCTGGGAGGCGATCCACCGCCTGCATGTGGCCGCCATCCAGGAAGCCAAGCGGCGCGTGTGGCTGGTGACGCCGTACTTTGTGCCGGGCGAGGCCGCGCGCATGGCGCTGACCTCGGCCGCACTCGGCGGGCTGGATACCCGACTGATGGTGCCCAAGCTCAGCGACTCGCGATTCGTCACCTTTGCCGCGCGTTCCTATTTCGACGAGCTGCTCGAAGCGGGGGTGCGCATCTACGAATACGGCCCACGCATGCTGCACAGCAAGGCCTTCATCGCCGATGACAGCACCTGCATCGTCGGCACCGCCAATTTCGACCATCGCAGTTTCCGCCTGAATTTCGAGCTGTCGATGATGTACAGCGACCGCCAGCTGACCGCCGAACTGGACGCCATCCTGCAAGCCGAGTTCGACCGTGCCGTCGAGGTGCAGCCCAACCGCAGCCGTTCGCTGTGGCGCCAGCGTCTGCCCGAAGCATTCGCACGGCTGGCGTCCCCCTTGCTCTGATACGCGACGGCGGCACGTGGAACCGTGCCGGCCCGCCCCGTTACACTTCCTTCCCTCTACCGGGAGATCGTCATGTACTGGCTGTTCCTGCTGCTCGCGCTGGGTGCGTTCGTGCTCGCCATCTCGGCCACACAGACCTGGCTGCTGTTGCTCTCGCTGCTGGCATCGCTGGTGTTTGCGCTGCTGTGGGTGAAGGGCCTGTATGCCGCCCGTATCGGCGGCGCTCTGACCGATGCACCGCGTGCGTTGCATCCGGCGGAACTGCAGGCACTGCGCGAACAGTTCCGCGTCGATGCCGCCGCACCGACCGTCGCTCCGCCTCCCCCAGTGCAGCCGGCAACGCCGGATCGGGAATCCCCGCAGCCATGACCTTCCTCAGCGTCAACGTCAACAAGATCGCGGTGCTGCGCAATTCGCGCGGCGGGGGGGAGCCTGACGTGGTACGGGCGGCGATGACCTGTCTGCGCGCCGGTGCGCACGGCATCACCGTGCATCCGCGCCCGGACCA
Source organism: Stenotrophomonas pictorum JCM 9942 (assembly GCF_001431585.1). Lineage (NCBI taxonomy): Bacteria > Pseudomonadati > Pseudomonadota > Gammaproteobacteria > Lysobacterales > Lysobacteraceae > Stenotrophomonas > Stenotrophomonas pictorum. The sequence continues at coordinate 175,398 of NZ_LLXS01000007.1, forward strand.
GCGCCATATCCGCGCCGACGACGTGCTGGCGTTGTCCGCACTGACCCAGCAGCACGGGGTTGAATTCAATATCGAAGGCAATCCGTTCGCCCCGCCGCGCGAGGGCTATCCGGGCCTGCTGCCGCTGTGCGAGCAGACCCGCCCGGCCCAGGCCACCCTGGTACCCGATGGGGATGGCCAGCTGACCTCCGATCACGGCTTCGACTTCGCCCGGGATGGGGAACGCCTGCGCCCGCTGATCGCCGCACTCAAAAGCTACGGCTGCCGGGTCAGCCTGTTCGTCGATGCCGGCAATCCCGCCATCGCCCAGGCCGCCGCGCTCGGCGCCGACCGCGTCGAGCTGTACACCGGCCCCTACGCCGAAGCCTTTGCCGAAGGGGATCCAACCGCCACCCTTGCGGTGTTTGCCGACGCCGCGCGCCGCGCGCAGGCCGCCGGTCTTGGGGTCAATGCCGGCCATGATCTGTCGCAGGCCAACCTGGCCACGTTCCTGCGCCACGTGCCCGGCGTGCAGGAAGTCTCCATCGGCCACGCGCTGATCAGCGAAGCCCTGTACGAGGGGCTGGAGACCACCGTCGGCGGCTATCTCGCCGCGATCAGCACGGCCGAATCCGGCAACGCCTGAGGGTCGCTCCGGCACGCAGGCGTTTCACCGGTCTGCCGCTCACCGCACCAGCGCGGCAGCGCTTCTACCTCGTCCACCACTGGTGGGCGGGGATTGCTCGCACTTTGGAGCAGATCTTTTTCGCAGTCTCTGCGGGCTGCACGCGTCCCTCAAAGCGGCGGGCGGCCAGGCGGTGCAGGAAAGGCACGTGCTCCGCGCAGGTTGCTTCACCTGCCACGGAGAAAGAAGTGCTCCCTGCCGCTGCGCGTACGCGTGCGGCGGCCACGTGGTGGGTGCGCACGTCCGTACTGCCGTGGCGAAGCATCTGAAAAGGCCGCGCTTCCGGTGCTCTCCAAGCCACCCGCGCCAAGGGTAGGGGCACCTGCATCCCGCAACCGCACCACACAGGCGGCCCCGCGCAGCACCTTGTCGGGTGCGTATAAAGCAAGAGGGCGGCTCCGCCGGCTACCGCAGGAGCGTCATTGCGCACGCCCTCGGCATGTCCAACAACTACCATCGCAACAGGCGGCAACACGGTGCCCGGCTTGCCCACAGCGCCGGGGTTTCATTAAGGAGAGCCGCGAGTGCCAGCGACTGCGCGCGCGGGCGAAGAACGCCGGGCAAAAAAAACGCCCCCGATTGCTCGAGGGCGTTTTCCAGTCGCGTCATGACTTGGTGTTGCGTATTACTGTACGAAACCGATCTTGAGCATGCGGGCGTTCTTGGCCTGGGCCAGAATCTTGGCCATGACCTCGTACTCCGAATCCGGATTGGCGTCGATGCGAAGTTCCGGCTGGTTGGTCGGATCCTTCTGTACTTCCTCTTCCATGCGCTGCTGCAGCTCAGCCACGTTGACCGGACTGTTGTTCCAGTACACCTGGTTGCTGGCATCCACACGCAGCTCGATCGGCGGCGGCGGTTCCTTGAGCTGCGGCGGCGGGTTGATCACCCGCTGCGGCAGATCCACGGCGATCGGGTAGGTCATGATCGGCGCGGTCACAATGAAGATGATCAGCAGCACCAGCATCACGTCCACGAGGGGCGTCACGTTGATGTCGGCCATGGGGCCCTTGTTACCACCACTACTGAAAGCCATCGCTTATTGCCCCTTTTCTTTGGTGGCAACGAAACCGACGTCCAACATGCCCTGGCCCTGCGCGATCTTGGTGACTTCGTTGATCACCTTCATCTTGGTGGTCTTGTCACCACGCAAGTTGAGCGGAGGCTGGGGGGTCTGCTGGGCAGCCGTGGCGAAACGCGATTCCAAGGTCTCCTTGGAGACCTCTTCGTCGTTCCAGTAGAGCGAACCGTCTTCCTTGACTGCCACCGTAATCGGGCTCGGGCGCTTTTCGGCGTCGTCCGGATTGATGACCAGGTTGGCCTCTGGCAGCTCGACCTTGACCTTGTGGGACATCAGGGGAGCCGTGATGATGAAGATGATCAGCAGCACCAGCATCACGTCCACGAGGGGCGTCACGTTGATGTCGGCCATGGGGCCGCTGCTGTTGTCACTACTGAAAGCCATAACGGGCTCCGTCTATATCGTTGCGAGGACTGCTTGGCTTGCCGGATTAGCGGACGCGCGAACCGGTGGCGAAGAAGTCGTGCAGATCGTGGGCGAAGGTGTCGAACTTGCTGACCGTCGCGCTGTTGATCTTGCTGAAGAAGTTGAAGGCGAACACGGCCGGGATAGCCACGAACAGACCGATGGCGGTCATGATCAGGGCTTCACCAACCGGGCCGGCAACGGCGTCGATCGAGGCCGAACCGGTGGCACCGATCTTGATCAGCGCGCCGTAGATGCCCCACACGGTACCCAGCAGACCCACGAACGGAGCGGTCGCACCGACGGTGGCCAGCAGGATCATGCCACCCTGCAGCTTGTTGGATTCGCGGGTCACGGCCTGACGCAGGGCGCGGTCCACAAACTCCGAACGGCTCAGGGTTTCGCCGGCACCAGCCTGCTGGTGATGGGCGGCCGCCTGGGCAGCGTCCAGGGCAATCTTGGAGAACGGCTCCGAAGCGGCCTGCTCTTCCATCGCACGGACAGCTTCCTGCGCGTTCGGGGCATCCCAGAACAGGCTCGGCACGCGGTCAGAAGCGGACTTCAGGCGCGCGGTGCGGAAGGTGTTGATGACCGTCCAGTACCAGGACATGGCCGACATCACCACCAGGGTGATCAGCACGACCCAAGAGACGGCGAAGTCGCCCGGCTGGGAGGTCATCTCGTGGATCAGGTGCTCGAAGCCCATCTGCGAGAGCGCGTTGTTTGCGTTGCCCCCGGCAGCAGCGGCGATGAAAATTTCCTGCAGCATGACGCTTACCTTTGTTGTGTGTGGTGTTAAAGGGTGTAGCTAAGTACGAAAAACGTTCCGCGGGGGCAGCCGTCAGGGCCGCCGCCGGGATCAGCTCAGCGCAAAGTTGACCGGGACGCGGACGCGACCAGCTGCCTTCGCCCCACCGCTCTGGGCGGGGTTGAACTTCCACTTGCGCGCCGCTTCCATTGCAGCCCGGTCGAGATCGCGATTGCGACTGGACTTCTCGACAGACACATTGGTGACATTGCCGTTGGCATCGACATCAATGATCAGGATGACCTCGCCCTGGATACCGGCGCGGAAAGCGGCCGGCGGATAACGCGGCGGGTTCATGTTCTTGAACGAGATGTCCACGCTGGCCTGGATGTCGACCGGAGGCGCCGGGGGAGCCGGCGGCGACGGCGGCGTCACCACGTCATTCGGGCGCGGTTCCGGCACGTCCACTACAGGCGCTTCCGGCGGCGGCGGCAGCGGCGAGGGCTTCGGCGGCGCGAGGTTCTTGACCGGCGGCGGCGG